>JARFUL010000131.1 GCA_029289015.1 Syntrophobacteria bacterium
CTGCTCCCCGCAGGGGTTGGTGGACTCGATCTCCCCCACCTCGGGGGTGGGGTTGTCCCGGTTTATCGCGTCGATGAAGATTATCCCGGGCTCCCCGTTCCGCCAGGCCGACTCCACGATCTTCTCGAACACCTCCCTCGCGGCCAGCGAGTCCACGATCTCACCGTTGCGCGGGTTGATGAGATTGTAATCCCGGCCGTCGAAGTAGGCCTTCATGAAGTCGTCGGTTACCGTGACGGAGATGTTGAAGTTGTTGAGGTTCACCTGGTTGTGCTTGCAGGTGATGAACTTCTCTATGTCCGGGTGGTCCACCCTCAGGATGGCCATGTTCGCGCCCCTGCGGGTGCCGCCCTGCTTTATGGTCTCTGTGGCCACGTCGAACACGGTCATGAAGGAGACGGGCCCAGAGGAGATCCCCATGGTGGAGAGCACCTTGTCGTTCTCGGGGCGGAGCTTCGAGAAGCTGAACCCGGTGCCCCCGCCCGACTTGTGGATCACCGCGGTGTTCTTTACCGCCTCGAATATGGACTCAATGGAGTCGTTGACCGGCAGGACGAAGCACGCGGAGAGCTGGCCCAGCCTCCGGCCCGCGTTCATGAGGGTCGGGGAGTTGGGAATGAAGAGGAGCTCGGTCATCATCTTGTAGAACCTGTCCGTGAGCTCCTCCACCCCGGCCTCGGGGTCGTAGAGCTTGTCCGCGGCCGCGATGGTCTTCGCGACCCGAAGGAACATCTGCTCGGGCTCTTCGACCACCTCGTTCTCCATGTTCTTTTTCAGGTACCGCTTTTTGAGCACTACGAGGGCGTTTGGGGTGAGGGTAGTAAGGGGAGCAAGGGTTGCCATACTTAGCCTCCTTGTGACTGGATAGTCTGATTAAATCATAAATGGAGGCCCGTGGGAACAATAAAAAACAGGTCCGCCAAGACCTGGAGAATGCACCCGTTTTTCTTCTTCCCAGCAAGCCATAAGCCATCTTCCGTGGCCTCAGGGCCAAGGTTCCAACGCGGGTGTTCCGGCTTGCGGATCGTCCTACTTCCCCGGCCTTCCCAGGGGCTTTTTTAGCGCCCAAAGTGGCCCCACGGGGTTTCGTCATCGCTTACGGCGGCGGGACCGCGGCGGAGTTTCACCGCGTTCCCCTTTAATCCCGAAATCGGGTAACCTCGGAAACGTTTTTTGAGACAATTTAGAGAAGCCGCGCGCGGGTGTCAAGCTCCATTTGGATGAAGGGGCGAAAAACGGCACATTGTGCCTTTTCTGATCCTGCCTGGCGGCAGGATTGGGAGGGTAATGATTACGAAATAGTAAATTATTGGCGCAGAGTCAAAGCCGTGCGCTGCACGAGCCATTGGCCCCGCTGTTTTCCTTGAATCAACGACCGCGAGGAAACACGCACCCATCATAAAACAGAAAAATCCTTCCCATAAACCGTCAATTCAGTGAAAATAGCTCCAGGGTTTTGGGGGAAAAGGAGAAAATATGCGCACCAAGACAATTCTCTTCAGCCTGCCGGTAATTATCGCGGCGTTCTTCGCGGCCGACCTGGTCTATCTTTCCGCGGTGAAGAAGGAGCGGCTCAACGAGCTGGTGGTCTCCTCCATAGGGGACGCGTCCTTCCTCAACCCCGTGCTCTTCCAGGACACCGCGTCCGGGGACGTGGTCTCTTTGGTGTTCAACGGGCTTCTGAAATACGACGAGAACCTCGTGCTCAAAGGAGAGCTGGCCGAGAGCTTTACTGTAAAGGAAGGGGAAAAGCCGGTAATAATCTTCCGGTTGAGGAAGGACGTACGCTGGCACGACGGCAGACCCTTCACCTCCAAGGACGTCGCGTTCACCTTCAAGACCATCATGGACCCCAAGACCAACACGGTGCGCCGCTCCGACTTCGAGCTGGTGGAGTCGCTCAGCACCCCGGACGAGCACACGGTGGTGGTGCGCTACAAAGAGCCCTTCTCCCCGGGGCTCAGCTCCTGGACCGTGGGCATAGTCCCCGCGCACCTCTTGGAGAGCGAGGACATAAACACCACCGCGTTCAACCGCGCGCCCGTGGGCACCGGCCCCTTCAAGTTCGTCTCCTGGAAGTCCGACGAGTCCATCACCGTGGCCGCGAACCCCGATTACTTTTTGGGAAAGCCCTGGCTCGACAGGGTGGTCACAAGGATCATCCCCGAGACATCCCTAGCGGAGATCAGTCTTTTAACCGACGAGATAGACAACCTCGGCGTGTATCCGCACCAGTACGAGAGGGTGAAGAAGGAGAAGGGCATAAGGGTGTTCAACTACCCCACCATGGGCTACACCTACATCGGCTACAACATGGCCAACCCGCTCTTCGAGGACCCGAGGGTAAGGAGGGCGCTCACCCACGCGATCGACCGCCAGAGGCTGGTGAAGTCCATCCTCTACGGCATGGGGAAGGTGCCCTCCGGCCCTTTCCCGCCCCACATGTGGTACTACGACAGTTCCGTAAAGCCCCTCGCGTACGACCCCGGGGAGGCGAGAAGGCTCCTAGCAGAGGCCGGGTGGAAGGAGACGGACGGGGACGGCATATTGGACAGGCACGGGAAGAGGTTCTCCTTCAATCTCATCACCAACAACGGCAACGACCTGAGAAAGGACACCGGCGTTCTGGTGCAGCGCCAGCTCAAGGAGGTGGGGGTGGAGGTGAAGCTCCGGCTCTACGAGTGGTCGGTGTTTTTGGACAGGTTCATAAACCCCCGCGCGTTCGAGGCCTGCATCCTCGGGTGGTCCCTATCCGTGGACCCGGACGCGTACAACATCTGGCACTCCTCCCAGATAGAGAAGGGGTTCAACTTCGTGGCCTTCAGAAATAAGGACGCGGACCGGCTCCTCGTCGCGGGAAGGCGGGTCTACGACCACGAGACGAGAAAGAAGATCTACCACCAGTTCCACCGGGTGATGAACCGTGAGCAGCCCTACACCTTCCTCTTTGTGGCCGAGTCCACCCCAGCGCTCCGCGATAGGTTTATAAGGCTTTTGAAGATGTCCGGCGGCAGGATCGAGCCGAGGGAGATATCCATCGCGAAGGCGGGCTTGATGTACGACCTCTACCAGTGGGCCGCAAGGAGCTATACCGGCGCGGCCATAACGCCGTAAAAATTGAACATACCCTCAATATCACCCGCGGAGCAAAAGCTCAAACCTCTGCTCGTTTATGACCCCTCCCCACTGCTCTACCCCGTGGGCCTCGGTGAGCCTGAACCCCGCGCGCTCGTATAATCTCCGGGCCGGGTCGAGCCCCTCGAAGGTCCAAAGGTAGACCCTTTCGTGTCCCGCGTTTCGTGAGAACTCTACTGCCCGCTCAAGGAGAAGGGACCCTATGCCCCGCCCCTGGAACCCGGGGTCCACGATGTACCACCTGAGCCTTGCCGCGCCCTCCTCCTCGGGGGACCCTTCTATCGCGATTGCGCCCGCGAACACTTCGTCCACCAGCGCGCACAAAAACAGGTCCTTGGCTTCGTCGAACCGGGCCAGAAACTCTATGAGCCCCTCGGCCACCCAGGTCTCGAAGCTAAGGTCGAAGCCCCAGTTTTCGCTGTAGTAGACGGCATGGAGACGGGTGACGTCGCCTATGGCTCCGGGGTAGTAGCCCCTGAGGATCAACCCGCGAGGTTCTTCTCGGGTCATGTTAAACCTCCTTCGGACCGGTTGCGCATGGAGCGCCCTGAAAATTATGCCCGCGACGCTCCCGAGGTCAAGGAGATTGCAAAGAAAAAGCCCCTCCCGGGGGAAGGGCTGTTTTTTTAGTGTTATCAGCCGGAGGCTAGGGAAAGGTGTAGAGGTAGCCTATCTTGGGCGCGTCCTCCTCGTAGAGCAGCCGGTTGACTATGGTGTCCACCATGTTCTTCATGATGAGGTCCAAAAAGCCGGCCTTCTTGCTCTTGTGGTACTTGAGCCTGGTCTTTCCCTTGATGCCTGCCAGCCTCTTGGCCTCGTCCACCGCGTCGTAGAACCCCCCTATGGAGTCCACCAGCCCCGCGGCCTTGGCCTGCTCTCCGGTGAATATCCTGCCGTCCGCAAGCTCCTTCACCTTCTCTATGGGGAGCCTCCTGCCCCGGGCCACCGCTTCCATGAACTGGGCGTGGATGTCGCCCAGCAGCCCCTCAAGGAGCTTCTTTTCCGCCTTGGTCATGGGCCTGGCGGTGGAGCCGATGTCCTTGTAGCGGCCCGTCTTGATGGTGCCCACCTTGAGCCCGATCTTGCGGTAGAGCTCCTCGAGGTTGGTGAACTTCATGATCACCGCGATGGAGCCCACGATGGTGCCGGGGTTGGCGTATATCTTTGATGCGGGCACTGAGACGTAGTAGGCGCCGGACGCGGCCAGGGAGGCCATGGAGACCACCACCGGCTTGAGCACCACGGTCTTCTTGACCTCCTGGTAGATCTCCTGGGAGGGGGCCACCGCGCCCCCGGGCGAGTTCACCCTGAGGACCACCGCCTTGACGGAATCGTCCCTCTGGAACTTCTGGAGCGCGTCAACGTACTCCTGGGACGCGGTGATGGACCCCTTTATCTCCAGCACGCCGATCTTGTCGCCGAACCCGAGGATCGCGTCCGGGCCCTTGTAGTAGTAAAGGGCCAGTGTTCCTCCAATAAGGAGGGCTATCACGCCCAAAAGGACGCCCACAAACAGGAGGGACTTTCTCATAACGGGTTTCGCGCGGCGCTTTTTCGGCCCCTAGCGCTCCTCTGCCTAGTCTTCTTCAACCTCGGGCTCCTCAGCCTCCACCTCGGCTGCTGCCTCTTCGGCCGGGGGCTCCTCGGCCTCCACCTCGGCTGCGGCCTCTTCGGCCGGGGGCTGCACCGCGACCACCGCCTCCTTGAGAAGCTCGCCCAGGTTGGAGGTGGCCTCCCGGGACTGGCCGGTGTAGCTGTAGTAGGAGCGCTCCTCGGCCTCCACCGCCTTCTTGATGGAAAGCCCTATCTTGCGCTCCTTCTTGCCGATGTTCACCACCTTGGCCTTCACCCGGTCGCCGTCCGAGTAGTCGTCAACCGAGGACCTGCCCTTGTCCTGGGGTATCTCGGAGATGTGCACCAGCCCCTCGATCCCCTCCTCGATCTCCACGAAGACGCCGAAGTCGGTGATGTTGGTCACCGTTCCCTCGATCACGGACCCCACGGGGTAGCGGATCGCGATCTCCTCCCAGGGATCGGTCTCAAGCTGCTTTATGCCCAGGGAGAACCTCTCGTTCTCCTTGTCTATCTTG
>JARFUL010000132.1 GCA_029289015.1 Syntrophobacteria bacterium
CGTTGTTGATGGAGCGGTTCCTCTGGATGTAGTCTATCGCGCTTTTGAACCTCTTGAGTATCTCGTCTCTGGAGAGCCCCACGAGCCTCTTCCTAAAGCAATACCTGCAGTACACCGCGCATCTGTTTGTCGCCAGGATCAGGGCGGTCTGGGAGTATTTATGCTGCAGTCCCGGCATCTTGGTGTTCTCGTACTCACCGCTGGTGTCATAGGACCCGGTGGTGTCCAGCTCGTCCGTGGAAGGTATCGCGATCTTTCTGATGGGGTCTTCGGGGTCGCCAAAGTTGATGAGGGACATGTAGTGGCGGGTTACGCTCATGGGGTGTATCTTGATAACTTGCTCCAATCTTTGCTCTTCACCCGGCGAAATAGACATATATCTTTTGAGCTGCCCGATGGTCCTGATATTCCTCTTTAGCTCGCTTCTCCAAGCCATAGTCATCTCCCGGCTGTGGCCGAAACCAAAGGTAATCTTTGCCCTAATCCTGTAAATCTTCGGCGGGGCGAAGAGGTCCCCAGGCCATGTCGTGGAACCGGGGCCTGAACCATTTTATCCCCTCGCCGGACTGGTCGGTGAGCACCCGGTTGGTGAGGAGCACCGCGAAGGAGCCGTCCGTAAGGTCGAGCCAGAAGGAGGTGCCGGTGAACCCGAGGTGGCCCACGCTCGCGCGGGAGAAGAACCTCCCGGAGCTGGGGCTCTCGCCCTCGGGAACGTCGAACCCGAGCCCCCGCCTGCCCGACCCCTTGAGGGGCTCGGTCACAAAGGGGAGAACCATCTCCCTGGCCAGGGGGCCCCGCCCCACCACTGATTCGTAGATAAGCCCCAGGAGCCCGGCCACCCCCGGCGCGGTGCCGAAGAGCCCCGCGTGGCCCGCGGTGCCGCCGGACGCGCGCGCGTTGTCGTCGTGGACCACCCCTGCGAGCAGCTTGTTGGTCTCGGGCGCGAACCCCGTGGCCGCAAACTTGGCCCCGGAGAGGACCGGCTTTTTCGCGGGGTTGAAGAGAAGCTCCCGAACCCCGTGCTTCCGGTAGAAACGCTCGGCCAGGGAGCCCATGTTTGCGCCGGCCTTCCTCTCTATGATGTAGCCCAGGAGGATGAAGCCCAGGTCGGAGTACACCGTCTCCCTTCCCGGGGGCGATTCTAGGGGCTCCTCCATGATATACCTGAACAGGGTCTCTTTCCTGTGCTCCTCGGGGGTGGCAAAGAGCCTGCGGAAGTAGGGCTTGTGCGCGGGGAGCCCGGAGGAGTGCTCGAGAAGCTGGCGCACGGTTATCCCCCTCTTCTCCTCCGGCGAGTCCCCAAGGGGAAATATCTCGCTGATGGTCTCTTCCAGGTGCATCTCCGAGCTGGCGAGCAGCTCCATGATGACCATCGCGGTGGCCAGGGGCTTGGTCAGGGAGGCCAGGTCGAAGAAGGTGGAGCCGTTCACCGGGTCCGCGCTGGGGCTCAGGGAGGTCTTCCCGAAGCAGCCCTGGGAGATGATCTCATCGCCAACCCCCACCGCGAA
Source organism: Syntrophobacteria bacterium (assembly GCA_029289015.1). Taxonomy (GTDB): domain Bacteria; phylum Desulfobacterota; class Syntrophobacteria; order JARFUL01; family JARFUL01; genus JARFUL01. The sequence continues at coordinate 1,509 of JARFUL010000132.1, forward strand.
GCTCGCGCCGGAGAAGACCCGGTTCTTCAGGGCCTCCTCGAACAGCCCCTCAAGGTCTCTTGGCTCCCTGGGGATCATGGCTCTACCCTGAGCACTCCGTCTGCGAGCTCGGCCCGGGCCCCCACCCACAGCGGCATGTTCCTCGCGCCGTGGCCCACGGGCAGCCCCGCGGCCACCGGCAGCCCCAGCCCGTGGGTGACCTCCACCACCATCTCCTCGATGAGGCTCGTGGGCCCGCAGTCGAAGAACTCCCCCAGCACGAGGCCGCTGAGCTCTGCCAGCTTCCCCGCCTCCCTGAGATGGGTGAAGAGCCTGTCCACCCGGTAGGTTGCCTCGCCCCGCTCCTCCACAAACAGGATGGCCCCCGAGAAATCCGGCTCAAAGGGGGTGCCCAGAAGGTGGACCAGGGTGGTGAGGTTCCCGCCCATGAGCCTGCCCTGGGCGCTTCCGGCCCTGAGCGAGGTGAGGCCCGCGGCCTCGGCGGCCCTCGCTTCGCCGAACGCGAGGGACCTCAGCGCGTCAAGGTCCTCCCCCGAGACCTCCCCGAAGGTGTTGACAGTGGGCCCGTGGAGGGTCACCAGGGAGGCCCGGCCCAGCGCGGCGATAAGGAGCCCGGTTATGTCGCTGAACCCCACGAGGAGCTTGGGCGCGTCGCGAAGAGGGCCGAGGTCGAGCTCGCGCAAAATCCTCAGGGTGCCGTAGCCTCCCCTGGCCGCGAACACCCCCTTTATCCGGGGGTCGCGAATCAGGCTGTTGAGCGCGGCGGCCCGCTGTGCGTCGGGGCCGGCGAGGTAGCCGTTCTTCTCGAACACCGCGTCGGGGGAGAGCACGTCAAGCCCCCAGGACCTGAGGACCTCGATGCCCGGCTCAAGCGCCCGGCGCACCACTGGGGAGGCCGGGGCCGCGACCGCCACCCTGTCGCCCGGTCTAAGAGGAGGGGGGACGGCCATGCGCGTACTGCTCTTTGAGCCTCTGGTGGATTATCTGGAGGCCCCTTAGGGTGAGGTTCTCGTCCACCTCTTCGATGGACGCGGCATACCTGCCGATGAGCCGGGCCAGGCCGCCGGTGGCCACCACCCTGGGGTCGGTGCCCACCTCCTCCTTTATCCTGGCCACTATGCCGTCCACCACCCCCGCGTACCCGAAGATAATCCCCGCGCGCATGGAGGACATGGTGTCCCGGCCCACCACCTCGTAGGGGGGCTGGAAGATGTCGGGCCTGGGGAGCTTGGAGGCCTTCTGGAAGAGCGCCTCCATGGAGATCATGATTCCCGGGGTGATGAGCCCGCCTATGTAGTGGCCCTGGGGTGCGATGTAGTCGAAGGTGGTTGCAGTGCCGAAGTCCACCACGATCACCGCGGAGTTGAACTTGTCGAACGCGGCGATGCCGTTCACTATCCTGTCTGCGCCCACCTCGCCGGGGTTGCGGTAGTGGATGGGCATCCCCAGGTCGTGCTGGGGGTCCACCACAACGGGCTTGAGGCTTAGATACTTGCGGCAGAACTCCCCCATCTGGTTGAGCATGGGGGGCACCACGCAGGAGATGATCACCTCGGTGACGTCACCCAGGCCCGCATCGCCGCCCTCGAAGAGCTCGCGAATCAGGATCGCGTGCTCGTCCTCGGTCATGTCGTGGACCGTGCGGATGCGGCGCTCTTCAATGAGCTCGGCCCCGTTGAAGATGCCTAAAACCGTGTTGGTGTTGCCTATGTCTATCGCGAGGAGCATATATAAACCCACGTTTTTAATAATGATGCCTTTTTTAATTCATACAAAGTAATTCTATTTAAGATACATTGTTACTCCATCTTCATCAATTATAATATCTCTATTGTTAATAAATGCTCTTGTTGTTGTCCAGCTTTTACTCCTTTCATCAT
>JARFUL010000133.1 GCA_029289015.1 Syntrophobacteria bacterium
GAGCTCTAAAACCGTCATGTTTTCTATGAACTCAACAACATCCTCTTTGGTTGTTTTTTTGGCCATTGCGGAACTTACCTCCTTAATGTTTATGCTGGATTAGCGTCCTTCTCCTTGAGCGCGTAAAGCACTCCCACAAAAGACCGGGGTACGCCGCCGAGCACGCCCAGAAGAGACCTGAGCAGTCCGGCCATCGCGCCCACGGCCTGACCCAGGAGCACCTCCCTCGCCGGAAGCTTGGCCAGGGTCTCTATTCTCTTAGCGTCCATGAAGACACCCCCGAGAACACCGCCCTTGAGCTCCAGCTTGGGGTGGTCCTTTGAGTAGTCCGTCAGCGCCTTGGCCACGTCCGTCGGCTCTCCGTAGGAGAACGCGAAACCGTTGGGCCCCGTGAGAAGCTCCAGCAGGGGTTCGGCCTGGGTGCCCTCCGCCGCGAACTTGAACAGCGTATTCTTGGCCACCCTGAACTCCCCCTGAGCCTTCTTGAGCTTCTGGCGGAGATCGGTCATCTCGGCAACGGTGAGCCCCCGGTAGTCGGCGACCATCAGGGAATTCGATTTTTCGATGGTCTCCTTCAGCTCGATTACCAGTTGCTCTTTCTCCCTACGATTCAATTGAGACTATCCCTCCTTTCGTTGTCCAACGACGCCATCCAGCCCAAAGACATTTCAGGAGTTTGCTCTCCGCAAACAACCCAGCTATTTTTTTCCTTCTACCAAGTCTCGGTAGGCGGCTCGGGTCTGTCACCGAATACCCTTAAGCGCGCCGCGCACCTACTGTCTCTGACCTGACGAAGCGTCTGAACCTATTTGCAAAATACGGGCCAAGCCCTTGATATGAATAGGAATACCCTTTCCGGACTCTTCACCGGATTCGGGTAGACTCTCTTCAGAAAAATATCCGAACCTCCTCGGGGATTTACATAAACAGGCGCATTTGAGCCGGGTCCACCTTTACCCCGGGTCCCATGGTAGATGAAAGGGCGATCCCCCTGAAATAGGTCCCCTTGCTGGAAGCGGGCTTGTGCCTTACGAGCGCGTCCATGAACACCCTCAGGTTCTCCAGTATCTTTTCAGGCCCGAAGGAGACTTTGCCCAGGGCCGAATGAATCACCCCGGTCTTCTCGACCCTGAACTCGATCTTCCCGGCCTTGAGCTCCTTTATCGCCTTGCCGATCTCAAAGGTAACTGTGCCCACCTTCGCGTTGGGCATCAGCCCTCTGGGGCCCAGGATCCGGCCCAGCTTGCCCACCGTGGACATCATGTCCGGGGTGGCCACAGCCTTGTCGAATTCGAGCCACCCTTTTTCGATCTTTTCCACCATATCTTCCGCGCCCACAAAATCGGCCCCGGCCTCTTCCGCCTCCTTGTGCTTCTCACCTTTGGCAAAGGCCAGGATCCTTATCTCGCGGCCGGTTCCGTGGGGCAGAACCACGCTGCCCCGGACCATCTGGTCGGCCTTTCTGGGGTCTACGCCCAGCCTCACCGCCACGTCCACGGACTCGTTGAAATTGGCGTACGCGCCCCTAAGAACGATGTCCACGGCCTCCTCGAAGGTATACCTGGCCACAGGATCCACGTTCTTGGATGATTCCAGATATTTCTTAGACCTTTTAGCCATCTTGGAAAATTCCTTTAATCCTCTATCTCTATGCCCATGTTCAACGCGGTGCCGGCCACGATCTTCATGGCCTGCTCGATGTCCTTGGTATTGAGGTCCGGAAGCTTGGTCTCCGCGATCTCCTTGAGCTGGGACCTGGTGATCGAGCCCACCTTCTCCAGGTTGGGCTCGCTGGAGCCCTTGTCCACGCCCGCGGCCTTCTTGAGGAGCACCGCGGCGGGCGGGGTCTTGGTGATAAAGGAGAAGGACCGGTCCTGGTAGATGGTCACCACCACGGGGACTATCATCCCCTCCTGGCCCTGGGTCCTCGCGTTGAAGGCCTTGCAGAACTCCATTATGTTGGCCCCGTGCTGGCCCAGCGCGGGGCCCACCGGGGGCGAGGGAGTCGCCTTTCCGGCCTCTACCTGAAGCTTAACCACCCCTAAAACCTTCTTCGCCATATCTCAAACCTCACCTATATCTTCATTACCTGGACAAACTCCAGCTCCACCGGGGTGGCCCTGCCGAAGATGGAGACAAGGACCCTGGCCTTGCCCTTCTCCTCGTTCACCTCGTCGATCACCCCGGTGAAGTTGGCGAATGGCCCGTCTATTACCTTCACCTCGTCCCCCTTGTCGAAACGGTACTTCGGGCGGGGCTTCTGCGCGCCCTCCTCCATCTGCTGGAAGAGTTTGGACATCTCGTCGTCGCTCAGGGGGGTGGGCTTGTCCTTGCCCCCGAGGAACCCGGACACCCTGGGTATGGAGCGGACCACGTGCCAGCTCTCGTCGTCGAGCTCCATCTTCACCAGGACGTAACCCGGGTAGAACTTCCGGGAGGTGGTGCGCCGCTGGCCCTTCACCAGCTCCACAACCTGCTCCGTGGGTATCACCACCTTCTCGATCTTGTGACCGCACGAGAGCGTATTTATCTTGTCCTCCAGCGCGGCCTTGACCTTGTTCTCATACCCGGAGTAGGTGTGGATTATGTACCATTTCTTCTCCAAAAAGGACTCCTCAAGCCCGGACACGGTAATTCCCGGCTACCACATAAAAAGCTTCATGACCCAAGAGAGCCCCAGGTCCACAAAACCCAGGAACGTGGCGCATATCACCAGCACCAGCAGAACAACCAGGGTGGAGGCTTTCGTGTCCTTGAAAGTGGGCCAGGTGACCTTTTTGAGCTCCACCTTGACCTCTCTTAAAAACTGCGCGCAGACCCGATACCACCTGGCAGGCGCCGCGGGAGCCTCGGCCTTTTTCACCGGCCTGGCCGCCACCTTTACCGCGGGTTTCGCCTGCTGCTTTGCCTTGCCCTTCTTCTTTTTTGCCTTTGCCTCGCGTCTGGCCACCTGGTATCCTCGTTTGGCTTGCGCGCCCCAAAGGCCCGCACCAACGCCAAAATAAAATGGCAGGCCAGGAGGGATTCGAACCCCCATCCCCCGGATTTGGAGTCCGGTGCTCTAGCCGTTCGAGCTACTGGCCTGCATATTTTAGGGGAAGAGGACCGCCCCCCTGAAGGAACCCCGCCCCTTCAACCCATTATGTAAAACCTCCGCTTCTGAACACCCCTTAACCGATACCGTCTTTGCCGCTACCTTACCTCCCTGTGCGGGGTGTGGCTCCTGCAGAATTTACAATATTTACGGAAAGACAGCCGCTCGGGGGTCGTCTTCTTATTCTTTGTCGTAGTGTAGTTTCTCTGCTTGCACTCGGTGCAGGCCAAAGTGACTATAGCGCGCATGAAGCTGAAATCTCCGAAAGGGCCGTTCGGGAACCCCTACTCGCTGATCTTGGTTATGACGCCCGCGCCCACGGTGCGGCCGCCCTCACGGATCGCAAACCTCAGCCCCTCCTCCATCGCGATGGGCGTGATAAGAGTGACCTCGATGTTCACGTTGTCGCCGGGCATCACCATCTCCACGCCCT
>JARFUL010000134.1 GCA_029289015.1 Syntrophobacteria bacterium
CCGAGGGGTTCCGCGTCCTGGTGGACACCTCCCGGTGCCACGGGCTCAAAGAGGAGGAGGAGCGCACCGTGGCCCAGTGGCTCGAGACCCAGGAGGTGCCGGAGTACGAGGCCATGGACGACCTCTACTCCCAGGTGACCCTGGCCGACCCGGGCGCGCTGAAGACCGATCTATCCTCCGAGACAGTGAAGGGTCTGTACCGGCTCTGCTACGACCTGGATGAGTTCAGGGAGGTGCTCTTCGAAAAAGGCGCGGCCAAGGGGTTCCCCGAATCCGAGAGGCCGAGCCCCGACATGTCCGACGAGGAGCTTCTCGTTTTGGCCCTGAAGATGCTGAAAAGGGCCCTGTTGGGCGACCTTGAGGACGGGGCTAGGAGGGTCCTTATATCCCATATCGAGAACGCGCTGTAGGCATCGCCTTAGATACGGTCCCTTTTGCGGCCGATGAACAGCGCGGGCGCCGCGGCTAGGGCCATGGCAAGGTAGAGCGCCCATAGGGGCACCGGCACTCCCAGGCCGGTGAGGCACAGCTTCAACCCTATTATCCCCACCAGCATGAACCCGGTGCGCTCAAGCGCGGGGAACTTGTCCATCAATATAATCACCATCCCGGCCACGTACCTCATGGTGATTATCCCCAGGATTCCCCCGGTCATTATCACCCAGTATTTCGTGGACAGGCCCGCCGCGGCCAGTATGGAGTCGATGGAGAAGGCCATGTCTGCAAGCTCCACCAGCAAGACCACCCGCCAGAATCCCATCCCTTCGGCCTTTTCTCCGGCCTCCTTCCTCCCGGGACCCCACAGCGCGTTCACGGCCACGTAGACGAGGTAGAGCCCCCCCGCGAGCTGGAAGGTCTTGAATCTCACCAGGTAGACCGCGAGGGCCACGGCCAGGGCCCGGAACGCGAACGCGCCGAAGATGCCGTACCTCAGCGCCCTCTTGCGCTGTTCCTCGTCGGGAAGCCTCCTCACGATGACCGCGAGCACGATCGCGTTGTCCGCTGAGAGAAGGCCCTCCAGGACCACCAGCCAGAGTACGATCACTATGTTGTGCCAGATATCAGCCATCTCAGGTTGCCGGTCCCCCGGGGACCCGGCCGCGTCATTTTGCGCGCGTCCCGGTGCCCCCTTCGGATGAGTTTTCCTCAACAGGGACCCAGATGAGAAGCAGCATGGAGGGGATGGAGCCCGCGAAGCTCAAGAGGAAGAGCCACGTGTAGCCCACCATCTCCACGATTACCCCGCCGAAGCCCCCGATGATGGTCCCGCCGATGGACATCACCGCGGTGCCCACCGCGAAGTGGGCTGCCTTGTACTCCTCCTTGCAGGTGTACATTATAAAGACCACCAGGCACGCGGTGCCCAGGCCGGCCGCGAAGTTCTCGTATACATGGATCGCGGCGATGGTGGCAAGCCCCTTGAAGGAGGTGGCCTGGGGCGTTGCCACGGCCAGGTAGACGTAGACCAGGATGGTCAGGTTCATGATGAGGGTCATGGGCCAGATGGCCCTCTTGAGCCCGGACCTCTTGATCCACCACGCGCCGATCATGGTGCCTGCGATGGTGGAGAAGGTCCCGAAGAGGCCGGAGAGCCAGGCCAGCTGAACCTTGGTGACGGAGAGCTCCCTGAGAAGAAAGGGGGAGTTCATGGAGAAGAGTACCTCGTCGCCCAGCTTGTAGAGCGCTATGAAGAGAAGGGTCACCGCGGCCCGCTCCCTCCTGAAGTAGCTCACAAAGGCCTCCTTGAAGGAGAGCGCGGCCCTCAGCACCTCCTCCGGGGGCTCGGGCCGGGGCAGGGCCTTGAGGTGGAAGAGGAAAAGCCCGGCCATCACCACCCCCGCGAGGCCGAACCCCAGCCACCAAAACGGCAGCGCAATGAGCGCGAACTTGGCAAAGAGCACCGCGATGCGATAGGCCATTACCCTGAGCCCGGTGTACGCGGCCTGGTCCCTCTTGCCGGGCAGCGCGTCGAGGTAGTACCCGTCGATCGCGATGTCGTGGGTCGCGGCGGAAAAGGCCAGCACGGTGAGGACCGCGATCACCAGGACCACGGGCGGGCCCGAAGATTCGCCCACGAACGCAAGCACGCCCAGGAGGAGGATAAGAGCCGTCACGATCCCCTGGACCCCGAGGAGCCAGGTCCTCTTGCGGCCGTACAGGTCGAGAAGCGGCGCCCAGAGGAACTTGAGGTTCCAGGGAACCCCCAGCCAGTTCAGGTAGCCGATGAGGGACTCCCTCATCCCGAGGTCGGTGAAGTAGACCGCGGATATGAACCTCACCACCATGTAGGGCAGCCCCTCCGCGAAGTAGGTGGTGGAGACCCACACGGACGGCCGGGTGGCCCTCTCCGATGGGGTGGAATCCGGCGCGCAAACCTGGGCTTCGGTGGACGTCTCCGGCGGGGGGTTAGTCATGGACGGCTGTTAAGGCTTATGGGGCTGAAGGGAGGAGGAGGACAATCCTTGCGCCGCGGCCCTCCATTTGCTCAACGGACATGCTGCCCCCGTGCCTGGTGACTATGAGCCGGGGCAGCGCGGGCTCCATTTCCTTGTGGCTCGAGTTGTTGACAGCCGGCGCGTCGGGGAAGTCGAGGCTCTTCTGGGTCAGCGCGGCCTCCCTCTCCTCCTCCACGATGAGCTTCACCATCTGCTGGCCCTGCTCGCGGCTGGCCCTGAACGTCAGCCTCCTTTCCCCCGCGTCGCGCACCTCGGGGTCTGGGTTGTCGGTAACCAGGTGACACAGGAGGAGCTTCAAGTGGTCGAAGTCGCCCAAAATATCGGGGCATCCCTTTTCAACCTCCCAGGCCACCTTTGCGGACGCTAGCGCCCTTTTGACCTCGGGGTCGGACATCACGCGCTCGAAGAGCTTTTTGGGGGAGACCCTCGAGAGGCTGAAGCCCGTCTTGAGCAGGGACGACAGGCTGTGCACGAACTTGACCAGCCCCTCCAGCCGGCTGAGCTCGTGGACTATGATGCCCAGCTCCCTGTCGGAGAGGTGCCCGCTGTTGCGCGCGGCCCTCCTGGTGAACCCCCCGATCACGGTGATGGGGTTCCTTATGTTGTGCGCGAGCTCCAGAACCAGGTCGTAGAGGTACTGGGACCGGTTCTTGAGCTCCTCCCTGATCATCTTCTCCTCGGAGATGTCCCTTATCACCCCGATGATGTAGGTGGCATTGCCGTACCTCGCGGTGGAAAAGGAGGCCAGCGCGGGGAAGTACCTCCCCGTGAGGGTCCGGCAGGCCATCTCCTGCACGTCGATACCCACCTCTTCCTTGAGCGCGGCGAGAATCAGGGGAAACGGGGTGTAGTCGTTGATCCCGTAGGGGTCCGCGTCCATGAAGAGCTGGCTTATCGTCTTGCCCGAAAGGTCCTGGTGGTCGCACTCGAAGAGCTGCAGGAAGTTCTCGTTGACATCGAGGATCTCCCCATCCTCCATGCTGGCCAGGATAATGGCCTCGGGCACGAGGTAGAAGAGCCTCCTGTAGGACTCCTCCGACTCCTTGAGCCGGTGGGTGAGGTCGTGGACCTTGGTCACCGCGTCCCTGACCTTTTTCGCCTTTTTGGACACGTCGGAGGCCAGGACTATCGCGCCGATCACCTCCCCGTCCTGCAGGGTGGGGGAGGTGGAGATCATGATGTGCCTTTTGCCTTTTCCGGTCACCATTGCGAGGGGTGTTCCCGAGACGGACTTGCCCCCCAGGGTCTTGACCATGATCCGCTTGGCCTTGGCGAGGCTGTCCGCGGTGAAGAAGTGCTCCAGCTTTCTGCCGCTCATGGTATCCACGGACTCGCCCAGGAGGGCCTCGGCCGCGGGGTTGGCGTAGGTGAGCTGGCCCAGGCGGCCGAAGAGGAAGACAGCCTCGTTCAGCTGATTGAGGAAGAAGATGTATTTGTCCTGGGAGTCCTTGAACCTCTGGAGGATCTCGTGCCTTTCGGTGATGTCCCGGCTTATCTCCAGGATCGCGCTGTGCCTGCTGTCGCCCTCCCAGAAGTTGAAGGGCCGGCTGATCACCTCGTAGAGGCGGCCGTCCGAGCCCCTTTGCTCGGAACGCACCACCCTTCTGGTGTCAAAGGCCTTGACGGTGGGGCAGCTTTCACAGGCGGTGTTTCGAGAGAAGAACACCTCGTGGCACTGCCTTCCCAGAAGCTCGTGGATCTCGGAGTCGTGGCGGGACAGAAGGAGGTCGTTTACCGCGACGAGATGCATCCCGCGGTCTATAATGCAGGCCGGGTCCTCCATGTTGGCCAGGAAGGGCCCCAGGGCCTCGCGGGTCATTCTGTCCATGAGGACCACTCTCCCCCCGAAGGGCACATTCCGGTCAAAGCTGCTTCAGTTTGGAATTTAGTATATATTTCTATAGCTACAGGTACGACTTAAATAGTCCTCCAGAATATCTCTATCAGTTTGGTTCTCATTGTCACAAATATCCTTTATTGTCAAGGTCTTTCTATAACCTACAGACATATTCAAACACCTTGAAACGAGCCTTTCAAATAGTTATATTAAAGTCTAGTGTGCAAAAACCATAAACAAGGGGGGCCAGAGCCTTAGGAAAGAACATAACTCATGGATAAGATACCGGATCAAAGAGAGATAGAAGAAGAGCTTCGGGATTACCTCAGGAAGAAATACGGCGACAGGGTGAAGCTCTTACAGACCGAGACCGCGCCCTGGCCCCAGGAAGGGGCCGAATCATCCCGCCGGGCCAGGTCCTCCGATGCCGACCTGGTGAGGTTCGACCTGAAGCCCGAGGAGCTTTACGAGTATCTCGACAGGTACGTGGTGAAGCAGGATGAGGCCAAGGCGGTCCTGGCCACCAAGGTGTGCACCCACTTCAACCGGATCCGCTTCGAGAGGCGCTACAACCTCGAAGGGCTCAAGAGCTCGGTGGGCCGGATCAAGAACAATATCATTCTCATAGGCCCCACCGGCGTGGGCAAGACCTACATGGTGAAGCTCATAGCCAAGAAGATCGGGGTTCCCTTTGTAAAGGGCGACGCGACCAAGTTCTCGGAGACCGGCTACGTGGGCGGCGACGTGGAGGACCTGGTCCGGGACCTGGTGAAGGAGGCGGAGGGAGACCCGGAGCTGGCCCAGTACGGGATAATCTACATAGACGAGATAGACAAGATAGCGTCCAGCCGCAACCTCATCGGCCCGGACGTCTCCCGCACGGGTGTCCAAAGAGCCCTGCTCAAGCCCATGGAGGAGACCGAGGTGGAGCTCAAGTCCCCCCACGACCCCATCTCCCAGATCCAGGCCATAGAGGAGTACCGCCGCACCGGAAAGAGCGACAAGCAGACGCTCAACACCAAGAACATCCTCTTCATCGTGTCCGGCGTGTTCAACGAGCTGGCCGACATCGCGAAGAAGAGGCTCAAGGCCGGGGGCATCGGGTTCTCCAAGGAGCCCTCCAGCCCGGACGACGCGATCTTCTACCTGGGCGATGTGAAGCCCGAGGACCTGATCGAGTACGGGTTCGAGTCCGAGTTCGTGGGCAGGCTCCCGGTGGTGACCATGCTGGAGCCCCTCACCGAGGACGACCTCTACCAGATCCTGAAGAACTCCCACGACCCCATAATCTGCGCGAAAAAGACCGATTTTCGGTCCTACGACATAGATCTCAGGTTCACGGACGAGGCCCTCAAGGTAATCGCTCACCGGGCCGGCCAGGACAAGACCGGGGCCCGGGGGCTGGTGAGGGCGCTGGAGAGGGTGCTGATACCCTTTGAGCGCAAGCTCCCCTCCACAGACATAAAGCACCTGGTGGTGGTGGAGGCCATAGCG
>JARFUL010000135.1 GCA_029289015.1 Syntrophobacteria bacterium
TGGGGGGTTTGCCGCTCTTCCAGGAACCGTCGCCCTGGTTTAGCAGTATTTTGATCCCGCTCGCGTCGCCGTGCACCGCGAGGGCCACGTCGACCCAGCCGTCCCGGTTGAGGTCTCCGGCACTGATGGACCTTACGTCCCCGTTGAGAACCAACGGCACCCCGGGTATCCAGTTGCCCCGGCCGTCGCCGTACCAGAACTCTACCTTAGACCGCGGCGGCAGCACCCTGCTGGTCACCAGGTCCGGCAGGTTGTCTCCGTTGAAGTCGGCCACCGCGACCGCGCGGCACTTCCCAGAGAACGGCGGACCGCTCGGCACCGACCAGCGGGCCGCTTTCCCGGGGCCCACGGAGCCGCGCGTCCTCGCGGCTTCATCGGATGCGCAGCTGAAGGCCACGAGGGCAGCGGCTACCACCAGGGCCAAGAACCTCCAGCGAGTTCTTTTCGCCCCCCGCAACCTCCCTACGAAAAACATTTCAAACGATACCCTTTAGAGCGGAAGTTGCTGTTATCAGGAAGAATTGTCGCGTATTAGAGCCTCTGGGGCCCCATCCAGCTAAGCGCGGTTGAGACAACACCATATGCCTTGGCGGAGCATAGACTTCTCCCATTATATTTTTACTACAACGCGGGGTGAAAAGTCTATAATGGAGTAAAAAAAAGAGGTCCGTATCCGATCCATCATGACGCGAAAAAGCCATCATTATGGGATTTGGGTGCTGGATGGTTTGGTCCCGTGGAACTCAGCATATTCACCTACAGAATATATATGCTTTCAGATTTGGACATTGTCAATTTAAAACTTCAGGGCCTTCAGGGCCTGGGGTGCGAGAAACTTGTCAATATGCGTACTTACGGGGGAAATACGTTGCAATAATGAACTGTTATAGTGTATAAGCACTGAGTAGGCGCCATATGTATATCTGGGTCACGTCGTGAAGATGGACGATCTTTGGGATGCAATAGTGGTCGGTCTGGGGCCCGCGGGTGCCTCGGCCGCGGCCGTGATGGCCGGGGAGGGGCTCAGGGTTCTGGCCCTGGACAGGGGACCGGGAACGCGCAAGGCCTGCGGCGGGTGCCTCACGGAGAAGGTCGCGGGATACCTTCCCCCGGGCTGGCGGAACCTGGCTTTATGCCCGGTATACGAGGCGGAGATTGAAGCGGGGGAGGTAATCGTCGGCGCGGAGGTTCAAAGGCCCCTGGGCTTTCTGGTGGACCGGGGCCGCTTCGACGATTTTCTCAGGGCCGAGGCCCTTGAGAAGGGGGTCGAAACCGTGACCGCGCGCGTGGGGAGTGTCGCGGAAGAGCGCGGGTCAGTGAGGGTTGTCACACCCCGGGGAGACTACAGGGCCCGCTACGTGGTGGGGGCCGGAGGCGCCAACTGCCCGGGCGCCAGATACGTGAGCGGTTTCAGGCACCGGGCCAAGGTGGTGGGTATAGCAGGGGAGCTGCCCCTGCCCGACGGCTTCCGCCCGGGGAGGATCCGGCTGATAATGGGGCTCACCGGCTACGGGTACGGCTGGTTCTTCCCCCGGGACGACGTGCTCAATGTGGGCATTAGCGAACACCGGCTGAACGCGAGGGGGGTCGAGGCCGTGTTCCGCGGGCTCCTTGAGCGCGCGGCTCAGGGCCGTGCCGTCACCTGGGTCCGGTCCAGGCTCATTCCCTGTTATGATGGCAGAAGGAGGCTCAGCCGCGGGCGGGTCGTTCTCGTGGGCGACGCGGTCGGACTGGTGGATCCCCTTTCCGGGGAGGGCGTAGCCTATGCGGTGTCCAGCGGGTTCATGGCCGGCCGCGCGATAATCGAAGCCCTTGGTGCGCGCACCGGGAGCCCCTTTTCGGGCTACAGGCTGTGGGTTCAGGAGAACGTGTACCCCGAGTTCAGGTGGGCCTCCATCCTGGCCCGGGTGATCTTCCGCGTGCCCCGCGGATTCACCGCGCTCATGAAGAAGAGGCCGGAGCTCCTGGCCTACTACCTGGAGCTTCTCGGCGGGCGCAAGACCTACCGGGGGTTCGCGGCCGAGGTGCTCAAGAACGTGGGCGGGGTCGCGGCCCGGCGGCTTTTCCCGGTGGCCCCGTGAAGAGATGAAAGAGTCTCAAGGGAGAAAGATTGTAGTGCTGCTCGCGGCTGTTCTGGCCGTGGCCTTCGGGGTGGGGCTGGTGGTCTTTGCCAAGGGCGGGCTCTTGCACCTCAAGGCGCTCAACGCGGAAGAGGCCCGGCTCAGGGCGAAGAACAGCGCGATTCTAGGGGAAAACGAGAGCCTCTACCGGGAGATAGACAGGCTTAAGAACGACTCCGGCTACATCGAGTTCCTTGCCAAGAAGAGGCTGGGCATGGTAAAGCCGGACGAGTTCATCATCGAGTTCGATGAGAAGCCCCCGGGCAAGGCATCCGGCCGGGGGCCCGGCAGTCCGGCACGCTGACGCGGGGCCGCGGGCTGGCGCGGCCCCTATTTTCGCAACAGACTGATAAAGAGCCGGTCCCCGCGACAAAACCGGGAATCATCCGGCACTTTGAGGAAGGTGAGCCGTTATGTACCAGACTTCTGACATCAGGAAGGGGCTTAAGATAGAGATAGGAGGCAGGCCCTTCATAATAGTGGATTTTCTCCACGTAAAGCCCGGCAAGGGGGGCGCATTCGTGCGCACCAAGCTCAAGAACATGGAGACCGGCCAGGTGCTCGAGCAGACCTTTCGTTCCGGGGAAAAGATCGCGGTGCCGGACATAGCGGAGAAGAACATGCAGTATCTCTACAGGTCCCCCGAGGGGTACTGCTTCATGGACAACGAGACCTACGAGCAGGTCTATCTCACCGAGGAGAACCTCGGGGAGAGACGGAACTATCTCAGTGAGAACATAAACATAGACGTCCTGTACTTCGAGGGGAGGCCCATCGGGATAGAGCTTCCCGTCGCGGTGGAGCTCGAGGTGACCGAGGCCGAGCCCGGGATTAAGGGCGACACCGCGTCGTCGGTGACCAAACCCGCGACCCTGGAGACGGGGCTGGTGATCCAGGTCCCCCTCTTTATCAACGAGGGGGAGAAGGTGAGGGTGGATACGCGCACCGGTGAGTATATGGAGAGAGTCAAGTAGCCATGTCAGGTCGCGCGCGGAGCTATAATCCAGCAATCTGGTAATATAATTTGACTTAAACTGGAAGATGCGGGATATTATATAATTCGGAAAGCTATAATCACAACTAGGGTTTACAGGGCTTGGTCTGATCCGAAGATCTCCTAAGGTCGGAGCCGGTCTCCCGGCGAAAAACGAAAGTCTGCATCTGGGTTGAACTGTTGGGGGGAGTAGACTCTTTTTGCGGGTTTTGCTGGATTTAGCTCTATGTATGTTGAGTGGTGGGGATTAAACGAAAGACCCTTCGAAAATGTGCCGGACCCAAGGTTCCTGTACCTGTCAAAGGACCACCAGGAGGCCTTTTTCAGGATGAGGTACCTAGCAGAGTCCCGCAAGGGTGCCGGCATGCTGATAGGGGACGTGGGGTGCGGGAAGACGACCCTGGCCAGGGCGCTCATCCAGAAGCTGTCCGGTGAGAAGTTCGAGATCGGCCTGGTCACCTACCCCGCGCTCGAGCCGGAAGATTTTTTAAAGGAGATCCTCTACCAGTTCGGGATGTCCATCCCCAACGGGACCAAGGTCGACCTGCTCCACGCGCTCAACGACCTGATGCTGAAGAACTACAGGGCGGAGAAGGACTCGCTCCTCATAATCGACGAGGCCCACGTCATCAGCGATGCCAGGACCCTGGAAGAGATCAGGCTGCTCCTCAACTTCCAGCTCGACGACAGGTTTCTCCTCTCCTTGATACTCATTGGGCAGCCGGAGCTCAGGGCAATAATAAAGTCCGTGCCGGCCCTCGAGCAGAGGATCGCGATAAGGTCCAACCTTGCGCCCCTCAGCGAGAGCGAGACGATAAATTACATTGTTTTTCGACTAAAAGTGGCCGGCGCGACAAATCCTATCTTCACAAAGCAGGCAATGGATGTTATTCATAGATTATCCAACGGAGTACCCAGGAACATAAACAACATAGCCGACATGAGCCTGCTGGTGGGCTTCGGGCAAAAGCTCGAGAGCATAGACGGCGCGACCGTTGAAAAACTTGTTAAGGCCGAAATGCTGTAATGAGACTCGTTGATCTTCTGAAAAAAAAGGGCGCCAAAAAGACCCCTTCGGAAGAAGAGGCCGAAGAGGAAAAGGCGCCCGAGGACGAGCCCAGGGAGGAGGCGGAGGAGGAAGACGTTTCTCCCGGGGATATCTCCGAACCTGCGCCCTCGGAATCCGAGCTCTCCTTCAGCCTCTTCTCCGAGGATGACGATTCCCCCTCCGACGACCTGCCCCTGGATGACGAGCTTACCCCCGAAGCTCTCCTCGAAGAGCTCGGGGAGGAAGAGCCTCCCCCCGCGTCCCCACTCACGGACGCGTACCTCGCGAAGGACCTCACCGAAGACCTGAGCAAGGAGCCCACCGAGGAGCTGACCGAAGAGGAAGCTTTTTTGGACGCGCACATTACCAAGGTGCTGGGGGCCAAGGAGATCTACGTCAAGACCATGGCCGCGTGCAGGTCCATCATGGAGGACGTCAGGGCCGACAGGCCCCTCAACGTCGAGCCCCTCGAGGACATTGCCGCGAACCTCTTCGCGCACGGCGATCCTGACAAGACCATCTTCCTTCTGGCCATGGAGGAGCCGGCAGACCACTTTCTCGTCTCCCACTGCCTGAACGTCGCGCTCTACTCTCTCAAGCTGGGGATAGGGTTCGGTTATTCGATGGATGAGCTGAAGGAGCTGACAATGGCCGGTCTGCTCCACGACGTGGGGCTCCTCAAGATTCCCGAGGAGATCATAGAGAAGGACGCGGAGCTCACCGGCATGGAGAGCGAGGAGATCCGCAAGCATACCCAGTTCGGCTACGACATAGTGGCCGAGCTGGGACCCAGGTTCGAGAAGATCGCGAAGGTTGTTCTCACCCACCACGAGCGGGTGGACGGCTCCGGCTACCCGAGTGGCCTCAAGGGCGATGAGATACCCGAGATGAGCCAGATCGTGGGCATAGCAGAGACCTACGACACCCTTATCAACGACCGGCCCTACAGGAGGTCGATCCCCCCCTTCGACGCGGTGAAGATCATTTTGGAGGAAGAGCGGGGAAAGTACTCGCCCAAGATGCTCAAGCTCTTTCTCACCGAGATATCCATCTTCCCCATAAACAGCCTGGTGAGGCTCAGCAACCAGGCGGTGGCCCGGGTGGTCGCGCTCAACAGGAACCTGCCGCTCAGGCCCGTGGTGGAGATAATCATCAACCCCCAGGGCCAGCGCCTCGACCACAAGGAGCTCCTCGACCTGTCCAGAAACCCGCTCCTTTACATCGCGTCCTCCGTGTCCGCGGAAGAGGTGGGCATCAACAGGAAGACCCAGCCCTGATCCAATCCCTTCCCCGCCGAAAGACCCGGCCCGAGCCCCAGAAAAATAAAATAGCCCGCCGGCCCGGGGCCAGCTTGTGCTACAATCGGCTTTCACGCGGGGCTGCCCGGGTGTTGGCGGAGCCTGGGAATATCAGTGCGAAAAGGATTAAGGCCGACCCATGACTCTTTTCATTCTGGCCGCGGTTTTGGGCGCGGCGGTGTTGATATTCGGAGCTAACAGGGTGGTGGGCGGCGCGTCCTCCCTGGCGGAAAACCTCGGGGTATCGCCCCTCATCATAGGGCTCACCGTGGTCTCCCTGGGCACCTCCCTGCCGGAGCTGCTGGTCACCGTGACCGCCTCGCTCCCCGGGCACCCGGACGTCGCGGTGGGCAACGTGCTCGGGTCGAGCATTGCCCATATCGGCCTCGTCCTGGGGCTCACCTCCCTGGTGCGGCCGGTGCTCATTCGCTCCACCCTCCGTGCCACGGTGTACCCCTGTGTGCTGGTGTC
>JARFUL010000136.1 GCA_029289015.1 Syntrophobacteria bacterium
TTCAGCGCTTCGCGCTCGACGGCCAATTGCTTCAAGATTGGCATATATACTCACTAAAATGACACCTGATTCCAGGCCTCGAAAACCCTGATTTCTTTCTCAGGAATCGGCGGGGTTCCCGGTGGGAAAATCCTTACTTGGCGGGTTGAATTTCCTTAGGCTAGATGACCCCCCTGTAGAACGCGAGCCTTTTGGCGTGGGGCCTGAAAATCTCTATCAGCTCGTCCTGCTCTTCCCTTTCCATGGGTGTGAAATCTCTGCCCGCTTCGGCCAGGGCCCTTACGTGGCCCGGGGTGGAGCAGCCCACAATGGCCACGGTGATATCCTGGGAGAGCGCGAACCTGATGAGCCTTTGCGCGGTGAGCCCGGCGCTCTCGGAGAGGTACCTCCCCATGCCGAAGAGCTTCATCCCTATGACTGGGATTCCCCTCTTCTTCGCGTCGGACAGGGTCTCGGTGAGAAAGCCCCCGATAACCGCCTCCGCGGGGTTCACCGGCATCATGACCGAGTCCACGGGCCATTCCCTTACGGCATACGCCAGAATGCTTGGGTCGTGGTGGCCGGTGACGCCGATGTAGCGGGCCCTGCCCGCGTCCCTGGCCTCGATGAAGGCCTCCAGCGCTCCCCCCCTGGCCTCGATGGCCCGGATATCATCCTCGGTTCTCACGTCGTGTATCTGCCACAGGTCGAGATAGTCCAGCCCCATGTTCTCAAAGGTGGTCTCAAGGTCGCTGAGCGCGCCCCTTTTCGACCTGAGCGCGGACTTCCCCGCCTGGAAGACCCCGGCACGTAACTCCGGGCTCCCTCGCCACACCAGGCCGTAGTAGCCCTCGCTCCCCGCGTAGGCCCGCGCGCAGTCGAAGTAGGTGATGCCCTGGGCCAGGGCCTCCCGGATCACCAGCTGGGCCTCAGCCTCCCGGCCGAAGGTCCGGAGGACACCCTCGCCTCCCAGGCCGGATATGGTGACCTCGGGCCCGTCTTTTCCGAACCGGGCCCTGGTGATTGGTCTCTCAGCCATGACTTCTCCTTCTATGCCCCTGAGCCGGGTGCTGAACAGCCGGCCCTACTCCCCTTCCAGCTCCCGGGCCAGGATCCGGCCCTCCCGCTCGTCCACCGTAAAGAAGATAACGCCCCCCGCGACAAAGAGCACGAGGATGGAGAGTATGGAGAGACGGGGGCTTCCCGTGGCCGCGCCCACCCAGCCCATCAGGAAGGGGCCGATGATGGCCGCGAACCTTCCCACCATGTTGTAGAAGCCGAAGAACTCCGCGGACTTGTCCCTCGGGATGATCCGGGCGTAGAAGGAGCGGCTCAGCGACTGCACCCCGCCCTGCACGAGCCCAACGGCCACTGCCAGCACGTAGAACTCAAAGACCCGGTCCATGAAGTAGCCCCACAGCGTTACCCCGCCGTAGACCCCGATGCCGATGAAGATGGCCCTTTTGGTGCCTATCCTCTCCCCAATCTTACCGAATGCCAGGGCCGCTGGAAACCCCACGAACTGGGTGATGAGCAGGGCCACGATGAGGCTGTTGGCCTCGAACCCCAGCGAGAGGCCGTAGTCCACGGCCATGCGGATGATGGTGTGGACCCCGTCTATGTAGAGCCAGTAGCCCACGAGAAAGGTCATGACCACCTTGAGGCTTCTCAGGTGGTGGAATGTGTCCACAAGCTGCCTCACCCCGGCCCCGGCCGCAGCCCACCCGAGCCGGGCCGCGCTGACGCCGGACTCCCTGACATAGAGGAAGATCGGCACGGAAAAAAGCGCCCACCACAGGGCAACGGTAAGAAAGGAGAGCCGGATGGCCTCCTTCGCGGAGGAAAGACCGAAGAGAGAGGGCTTAAGCGTCATCGCGACGTTGAGGAGGAGCAGGAGCCCTCCCCCGAGGTAGCCCACGGAGTAGCCCAGCGCGGAGACGAAGTCCATCTCTTTGGGCTCGGCCACGTCCACGATAAGGGAGTCGTAGAAGATGTTGCCCGCTGAAAAACCAACTACCGCAAAGATATATACGGTTGCGGCCAGGCCCCACAGCCCCCGGCCTACAAGGCAAAGAGAGCCGGTCATTGCGACCCCCACGAGCGCGAAGAAGAACAAAAACCGCTTCTTCGCGCCCCCAGAGTCGGCCATCGCGCCCAAAAGGGGCGCGAGGAGGGCAACCATGAGGCCCGCGATGGAGTTGGCCGAGCCCAGGCGGAAGGTGGAGACCGTGGCATCCACGCCGGCTGACCAGTACTCCTTGAAGAACACGGGGAAGAACCCGGCCATCACCGTGGTGGCGAACGCGGAGTTGGCCCAGTCGTAAAGCGCCCAGGAAAGGACCTCCCTGCGGCCCAGAATCCCTCTTGCATCCTTGTGTTCCGCCATGCTTTCCCCCGGGGATACCCGGTACAATCTATCACAATCCCTTTGCCGAGCGTGAAAAAAGGGCGGCCGGTGTTCCAGCGGGCCGGGCCCAAGCCCCGCGCTCGATGGCGGGGTTTTATGTATATTTCACCTATTACAATTCAATGCTTTATCCCCTGCCCCTATCAGCTTGATCCAAGGGCTTGGGAAGGTTCAGGCCGCTTTGAACACAGGAAACGGGAGTCCATATCATCTTTTGAAACGAGCAGCGGCTAAAAAGAACGGTAGCAACGTCTTTTATGCTCTTTAAACTTTCGACTTTCTCAAATACCTTACGATCCGAACTTCCCTGACCCGTTTGATCAATGCCGGGGGTCCGGGATATTTCACCCCGTCTTCCATGCAGACATGCACCCTCAATGGTAACGTCTCCTTTACTTCCAGATTTACAATGCATGCCCCTAAAACCTTTTCTTGACCGGGCCTTTCACTTTTGCTAGGTTACCCTCTAGTCTTATACTAAAGCTGTAATCGAACCCTTCGAACAGGAGACCAGGTTATCTCCAGCAAGGACGGAAGAAACGCCGACACCGTGGTTGGTCTTCACACCGTGCTTACCGGTGACCTCGAGGCTGAGGACTCCGTGTGCGTGGAAGGGACCATCCTGGGCAACCTCAAGTGCCGAAGCATGG
>JARFUL010000137.1 GCA_029289015.1 Syntrophobacteria bacterium
GAGAAGAGGTCTGCCGGGGGAACGTAGGGAGACTCCCTGAGGTAGCGGGGCGTAACCCCGGTAAAGAGCGCGGTCATGGTGGTGTTGCCCGCGGCCACCACCGCGTGGATATCCTCCCTCTTTACCCCGGTCTTCTTGAGGAGCCTGGAGATGAGCCCGTTGATGGTGCCCGTCACCTGCTCCTTCATCGTTTCGAGCCCGGACTCCTTGGACGCGTATATGATCCTGGTTATCACGTCATCGCCGTAGCTTATCTGCGCGTTGTAGTCGTCCTCCCTGGCCAGAATCTCGCAGGTGGACAGGTTGATGAGCTCCGCGGCCACGGTGGTGGTGCCGATGTCCACCGCGAGCCCGAAGAGCGCGGCCGTGGTGTCGCCGGGCTCCACCCGGATTATCCTGGGCCGCGACCCGGGCCAGGGCGGGGTCGCCACCGTCACGGTGACCTCCCAGTCGGCCTGGCGCAGGGTGTCGGGAATCGCCTTGAGCACCTCGAGGTCCATTGCGGGCTCCCTGCCCTCGATGAGGGAGGCGGTCTGCTTGGTGACCCGGGCCAGGTCGCTCACATTGTCCGCGAGGGTGGGCCGGGTGAGCTTGAGGAAGAACTTCTTCACCACGGGGTCATAGGCTGTGGACTGCCGGAACTTCTCGGCATTGAACGGCTCCAGGGTCCTGACCGTGCGCGCGGCCTCGGACCTCCTCTTGAGCACGGACCTGTCCAGCTGGGACTCCACCGGCACCCTGACCACGAGATCTGTGGCCACCTCGGACTGGCAGGCCAGGCGGACCCCCTTCTTTATATCCTCGTCGTCGAGGTGCTCGAAGCCGCCCTGAAGCTCCACCTCGCCCTCCTCGACGATCACCCGGCACTTGCCGCAGGCCCCGCTGCCGCCGCAGGACGCGTTTATGTGGAGCCCTATATCCATCGCGGCCTTGAGCAGGTTGGCCCCCCGGGGGACCTCCGTCTCAATGCCGCTGGGCTCGAATCGTACCTTGAAATCCACGCTCTTAAGCCCCGTTAAACCTGGAGCCCAAATCTGGGCCGGTTCCGGACATCTCGGTGATTTTACACGAAAAACAAGCTGGAAGGACCCCTGTAATCATAGTTCCCATCCCCGGTTTAGTCAATATCTAGTTTACCCCGTCCCCCCCAGGGAGACCAGGGGGCCAAGAGCCCGGGACCCCACGCTGCTCCAAAGGGACCGCGAGGGCCCTTATTAAGAATATCTTATGGTTTCGTGTTGACCAAGCCCACTTGAGGTTGTTAATCTTGATAGAAAGCTTTATTAAAATAGGGCATAAAGACCATATCCTGGGAGGTCCATGCCATGTCTTCTCGTAAACTTGTGCTCATCAAGGATATCCAGTTCCGCTCTGAGAAGGGCCAGGGCAACGAGGTGATGCTCAGGGAGCACCCCGAATCGCCGTTGTACTTCCAGATGTTCGTGGGCGACTCCGAGTTCGCCGCGCTGGCCAAGGAGAAGGGTCTCTTCTCAACCCCCAGGCCCCTGACCCACGAGACCTACCAGAACATCCTCAGGAACACCAACGTGGAGTTTTTAAGGCTGGAGATAGACCGCCTCGAGGAGAACACCTTTTTCGCGTACCTCTTCTACCGTATCAACGACACGGAGCACCGGCTCGACCTGAGGCCCTCCGACGGCGTCATCATGGCGCTAAACCGGGGCTTCCCCGTGCTGGTGCACAAGAGGCTCATGAAGCGGGACCTCACCCCGGACGAGATAAAGGAGTTCCAGGACATCTGCAGGATGGTGAAGTTTTAGCGCGCGATAAATCTTCAGGGTATTGCTCCAAGCCTATCTCAATTGACAAAATTTTTTTGCCCCTTCCTAATTTCTTATCTATAATGACTGTTGAATCCCCTTGACTCACCCTTGTTAACCCATTAACATCTTTCAAAGTTTTGCCCTTTACCAGCCGGGTGCCCATGCTCATGTCCAAAGCCAGAATAAGCGGGCTCTTCGGTCTTTTGCTCCTCTGTCTCGCGCTTTTGTTGGCCGGGTGCGGCCACGCAAAGGTGGACCGCGTGGCAGGCACGCCGGAGCTTGAGGCCCTGCCGTCGGACGCGATCCCCCTATTGTCCCTCGCGCAGGGCAATCTCGCCGCGGGCAGGCTCAAGGGTGCCAAGGAGGCCTTCAAGAGGCTCATCAAGCTGGCCCCGTACCATCCGGCCCCCTACCTCGGGCTCGCTGAGACCCTAAGCCGCATGGGCAGGTTCGAGGACGCGCTGGAAAACGCAGACCTGGCGCTGGCCGCGTCCCCGTCCATCCCGGAGCCCTACATCGTGGCCGGGTGGGTCCACTTCAGGGCGGGGGACCTCGACCGGGCCCAGGCCGCGTTCGAGCGGGCCCTGGAGAAAGACCCCGGCTCAGCCAGGGGACTGAATGGCCTCGGGGTCGCGCTCTACACCCGGGGCAAGCCCAGGGACGCGGAGAGCCTGTTCAGGCGGTCTCTTGCCAAGAGCGAGGACTACCCCCAGGCCCACTTCAACCTGGGCTGCCTCCTCTCGGAGGACGGCCGCACCAAAGAGGCCACAGACCACTTCGAGGAGGCCCTGAGCCTGGACAGGACCATGACCGAGGCCTACCTGAACCTGGGCGCGGCCTACGCGGAGGCGGGCAAGACGGAAAAGGCCAAAGAGACCTGGGAGGAGCTCCTCGCGCTCACCCCCCGCGACCCCGCGGTGCTCCAGAACCTCGCGGTGGTCTCCATACTGCTCGAGGACTACCCCGGCGCGCTGGCCCGGGTGCGCGAGCTCAAGGAGATGGGATACGCGCCCAAGCCCGCGGTGAAGCGGGGGCTTTCCCGGCTTAAGGCCGAGCATGAAAAGAGGGGCTTTTTTAGAAGGCTCATGGAGAGGCTCTGGCCTTTCTGAAGGGCCGCTTTCAAGGAGGCGTGAGTGTGGAGACGAGAATGGTCATAGGAGGCGAGCTGGTGGAGGGCCGGGGCAGCGCGGCAGCGGTGCTCAACCCCTTCAACTATGAGCCGCTGGCCGAGGTGCGCGAGGCCACGGATGATGAGCTGGAAAGGGCCATCTCCACCGCAGAGCAAGGCGCGCAGGCCATGGCGGAGATGCCGCTGTTCAGGCGCGCGGAGCTTCTTCTTTACGCGGCCCGGCTGATCTCTAGGGAAAGGGAGGAGATCGCGCGCACCATTGCGCTCGAGTGCGGCAAGGCCATCAAATACTCGCGGGTGGAGGTGGAGCGCGGGGTGGAGACCCTCACCTTCGCGGCGGAGGAGGCCAAGCGGCTCGCGGGCGAGGTGGTGCCGCTTGACGCGTCACCCTCCTCCCAGGGGAGGTTCGGGTTCACCCTCAAGGTGCCCATCGGGGTGGTCGCGGCCATAACCCCCTTCAACTTCCCCCTCAACCTGGCTCTCCACAAGGTGGCCCCCGCGCTGGCCGCGGGCAACTCGGTGGTGCTGAAGCCCACCACCGTTGCCCCGCTCACCGGCCTTATCCTCGGCCGGATCTTTCTGGACGCGGGATTCCCCCCCGGCGCGCTCAACGTGGTCACCGGTTCCGGGCCCACGGTGGGCGAGCCCCTGGTGAGGGACCCGAGGGTCGGCAAGGTGAGCTTCACCGGCTCCCCAGAGGTGGGCGCGCGCATAGCCGGGCTCTGTCCCATGAAGAGGCTCACCCTGGAGCTGGGGTCCAACTCCGCGGCGATCCTCCTTGAGGACGCGGACCTCGGGCGCGCGCTGCCCAGGTGCGCGCTGGGCGCGTTCTACAACTCCGGCCAGGTCTGCATGTCGCTGCAGAGGGTCTACGCACACACCTCCATCCTGGAGGAGTTCACCGAAGCGCTCGTGGAGTCGGCCAAATCCCAGGTGGTGGGCGACCAGATGAGGGAAGAGACCGAGGTGGGCCCCATGATCACGGAGGAGGAGGGACTGAGGCTGGAGGAATGGATTCTCGAGGCTAAGGCCCAGGGGGCCGAACTCCTTGCCGGGGGCACGCGGGATTTCACCCTCTTTTGGCCCACGGTGCTGGCCCGCGTCACCCAGGATATGAAGGTGGTGAGGGAGGAGGCCTTCGGGCCCGTGGTCACGGTCTCGGGGTTCGAGACCCTGGAAGAGGCCGTAGACCTGGTCAACGACTCCCAATACGGGCTCCAGGCCGGGATATTCACCAAAGATTTGGCCAAGGCCCTCTTCGCGGCAAAGCGGGTCAAGGTGGGAGGGGTGATGATAAACGACGTGCCCACCTTCAGGGCGGACCACATGCCCTACGGCGGGGTGAAGGGCTCGGGCCTGGGAAGGGAGGGGGTGCGCTACGCGATGGAGGAGATGACCGAGACCCGGATGGTGGTGATAAACCCCTGAGCCTCCTTTTTCGCCGGGCCTGGCCTCCAGGTGCGCGTTGCAGTACTCCTCGCTCAGGGTGGCGTTTTTCACCTCTATGACCATCTCGCTCTCCCGGACAACGGCCTCCAAGGACCGCGCGGAGAACTCCCGGCCCCCCTGCCCGGGAGCCTTGGGCTCTCCCCCTTTGGAACCCGCGTTTTTGCCGAACTCGTCTTTCATGCCGCCCGCCTGACAAAGAACTCCCAGGCATACAGCTGTGGAGTGTTGGGGCCGACCGGGGCCCGATGGATTTTGAGAATGCTGCGCTCAGTAAGGCGCATGGGGAACGCGAGGAGTGCCTAATTAATGCAGAAACAGCTTTGGGGTCGGATAAATCTTAGGTTAGCCAAGTATGTAAATTGAAGCAACAGAAAAAGGGGGACCATGGGCAACCATTGGCTGAGCGTACCCTGTTTCGGCCCGCGGGCAGGAAGATAGGCGTTGACAAGGTCAGCCCGATTTTGTTAAATGGGTAACATAGATAGCGGGAAGGTACCCTCACCCAGGGTTTAATAGGGAAGACGGTTAAAGTCCGTCACGGTCCCGCCGCTGTAAGCGGAGAAAGACCCGCCCACCGCGGTAAGTTGCGGAAAGCCACTGCCCCTTTGGGGTGGGAAGGCGGACGGGTTGCGCCGCGAGTCAGAAAACCTGCCTTTTCGCAAGCCAGACGGGCCACGGGGATATGGCCGTGTTCAGGCATGCCTTAGGGGTGAAGTAAGCTGGGTGCAGCTCTTAAGTCGCTTTTGACTTAAGGGCTCTTTTTATTTAAGGCGCGGCTTCAAGCGGCCCCGGGCTTTTGGCCCTTTTAAGGCATTTGACCGCCATTCCCACGCGCGGCTCTCATGCGCCGGTTATAACCTTTGCCGCGCCGGTTGAGCGCGGCTGTAACCGAGGGGAATGTTATGAAAAAAATTGTCTCTTTCTGGGCTTTTCTCTTTCTGGTCCTCCCCCTTTGCCCCGCGCTTGCCGATGAGCCCCCAAAGAATGGCACTGAGGACGCCCAGGAGCCGGTGAGGCTCGAAGAGGTGGTGGTCACTGGCACCAGGTACGAGGAGAAGTCGGTGAGGGTGCCGGCCAACGTCACGGTGGTGGGCCCGGAGGAGATCGAGCGGTCCAGCGCGCGCTCGGTGCCGGAGCTCTTGGCCGAGTCCACGGGAATCTG
>JARFUL010000138.1 GCA_029289015.1 Syntrophobacteria bacterium
CGCCGCCCAGGGAGAGCCGGACGAAGTTGCGGCCCATAGAGCGGGCCACGGACATGGCTAAAGAGGTCTTGCCCACTCCGGGAGGACCCACGAAGCAGAGCACCGGGCCCCGTATCCTCTTCACGAGCTTCTGGACCGCGAGGTACTCGATGATCCTCTCCTTGGGCTTCTCCAGCCCGTAGTGGTCCTCTTCGAGGATCCTCTCTGCTTCCTCTATCTCCATCTTGTCCTTGGTGCGCTCGAACCAGGGGACGGTGAGGAGCCACTCTATATAGTTGCGCACCACCGTGGCCTCGGCACTCATGGGCGACATGAACTTGAGCTTCTTGAACTCGGCCCGGACCTTGGACGCGACCTCGCGGGGCATCTTCTTGCGCTTGATGCGCTTCTCCAGCTCGTTGAGCTCGGACTTGAAGTCGTCCTTTTCGCCCATCTCCTTCTGGATCGCGCGCATCTGCTCATTGAGGTAGTACTCCCGCTGGGTCTTCTCCATCTGCTTCTTGACCCGGCCCTTGATCCTGTGCTCCGTGTCTATGACCTCGATCTCGCCGGTTACCACCTTCAGAAGCCTCTCCAGCCTCTGGATGATCTTCTGGGACTCGAGGATCTTCTGCTTCTCGTGGGTGGAGACCGGGATGTGCGGCATTATCGCGTCTGCGAGCCTAGCGGGGTCTTCGATCGCGGAGATGGTGTGCTGCACGTCCTGGCTCACCTTCTTGGACGTCTTCGCGTAGCGCTCGAAGGCCTCCCGGACGAGGCGGACCAGCGCCTCCTCGTCGAGGATCTTGCCGGGGATGTCCTCCATCTCCTCGTATTCCACCATGAAGAACTCGTCGTGGTCCAGGTAGTGGAGTATCTTGGCCCTCTGCTTGCCCTCCACCAGCACCTTTACCGTGTTGTCGGGGAGCCGAAGCAGCTGGAGCACCTGGGAGACGGTGCCCACGCTGTAGATGTCCCTCTCCCTGGGGTTGTCCTTCTTCGCGTCCCTCTGCGCGGACAGGATGATGAGCTTGTCGTTGGCCATGCAGTGCTCGAGCGCCTTTATGGACTTCTCCCTGCCCACAAACAGCGGCGCCACCATGTTGGGAAACACCACGATGTCCCTCAAAGGCATAAGGGGCATCGAGGGCGGTGCATCTTCCCTTGGGTCGTTCCTCTTGAATTTACTCCACATATCTCCTCACTACCGGCCCCTTGGGGCCGCTCTCTTAGGCTGACTCTTGCGTTGTCTCGTAGAGCAGAAGGGGATCCTCGCCCTTTACGATCACCCCTTCATTGATTACGCACTCCTTCACCTCGGTCATGGAGGGAAGGTCGTACATTATATCCAGCATTACCGACTCGAGGATGGACCTGAGCCCCCTCGCGCCGGAGGGCCTCTTCTTGGCCTCCTTGGCCACCGCGCGGATAGCGCCCTCGGTGAAGTGGAGATTCACGTTCTCCATCTCGAAGAGCCTCTTGTACTGGCGGCTCAGCGCGTTCTTAGGCTCCGTGAGAATCTGGGCCATGTCGTCCTCGGTGAGGTCGTTGAGGGTGGCCACCACCGGGAGCCTGCCCACGAACTCCGGGATGAGGCCGAACTTGATGAGGTCCTCGGGCTCCACCTCCGCGAGTATGTCGCCCAGGCACTTATCGTCCTTGCCCCGGATGTCTGCGTCGAACCCCAGGCACTTGCGGCCTATGCGGGAGCTTATGACGTTTTCGAGGCCGGTGAACGCGCCCCCCACCACAAAGAGGATGTTGGTGGTGTCCACCTTGATGAAGTCCTGCTGGGGGTGCTTGCGCCCGCCCTTGGGAGGAACGTTGGCCACGGTGGACTCGAGGATCTTCAAGAGCGCCTGCTGGACCCCCTCGCCGGAGACGTCCCTCGTTATGGAGGGATTCTCGCCCTTTCTCGCGATCTTGTCTATCTCGTCTATGTAGACTATGCCCCTCGAGGCCCTCTCAATGTCGTAGTCGGCCGACTGGAGAAGGTTCACGATAATGTTCTCAACGTCTTCGCCCACGTACCCGGCCTCGGTGAGGGTGGTCGCGTCCGCGATGGTGAAGGGCACCTTGAGCATCTTGGCCAGCGTCTGGCCCAAAAGGGTCTTGCCGCAGCCGGTGGGCCCTATGAGCATGATGTTGGACTTCTGTATCTCCACCTCGGAAAGGTCCACCAGGGAGTCCACCCGCTTGTAGTGGTTGTAGACTGCGACGGAGAGTATCTTCTTGGCCCTCTCCTGGCCGATTACGTACTCGTCGAGGAAGTCCTTTATCTCCACCGGCTTGGGCAGATCGGACTGCTGGGCCGTCTTCTCTCTTTCGTTCTCCTCCGCGATGATGTCGTTGCACAGGTCTATGCACTCATCGCAGATGTAGACGGTGGGGCCGGCTATGAGCTTGCGCACCTCATGCTGGTCCTTCCCGCAAAATGAGCAGGCCAGATCCGAATCCCTGTCTTCACTCTTCTTTGCCATGGGGCAAAAACTCCTTTGAACTATAGGCCACTTTTCCAGGTCGTATTATACCACCTCGCCCCTCTCAAGACAACCGGCCTACTCTGAATCGGACTTGCCGGCCTCCCTGCTCACTATTACCTTGTCCACCACGCCGTACTCGAGCGCGCTGGCTCCGGTCATGTAGTAGTCCCGGTCCGTGTCCTTCACAATCCTTTCCAGGGACTGGCCCGTGTGCTCCGCGAGGATCTCGTTGAGGCTCTCCCTGAGCCTCAGGATCTCCCTGGCCTGGATGTCCACGTCCGCGGCCGGGCCCTGGAACCCGCCCATGGGCTGGTGGAGGAGTATCCTGGAGTGGGGCAGCGCATACCTCTTGCCCTTGGCCCCCGCGGCCAGTATCAGCGCGGACATGCTTGCTGCCTGGCCCAGGCACAGCGTGGACACGTCGCACTTTATGTACTGTATGGTGTCGTAGATGGCCAGCCCAGCAGTGACCAGCCCGCCCGGGGAGTTGATGTAGAAGTATATGTCCTTGTCCGGGTCCTCGGACTCCAGATAGAGGAGCTGCGCGATCACGAGGTTCGCGATATCGTCGGACACGGAAGTCCCCATGAATATTATCCTGTCCTTGAGCAGGCGCGAGTATATGTCGTAGGCCCTCTCGCCCCTCGGCGTCTGCTCAACCACCATGGGTATCAACTGCATCTTATTCCTCTCCTTTATCGTTGGGCGGGGCAGGGGGAACCTCCTCTACCTGGGCGCCCTCAATGACGAAATCAAAGGCCTTCTGCTCCAGAAGGCTGTCCCTTAAAAACGACTCGAGCCTGGACCTCTTTTCGGGGTCGTCCAGCTTGAAGCTGGGGCCCATCTGGCGGGAGGTCTCCATGAGCTTCTCCTCCAGCTCCTCCTCCTCCACCTCCAACCCCTCGGCCTCGGCCATCGCGTGGAGCAAGAACGAGAGCTTCACGTTGCGCAGAGCGTCATCGCGGTAGCGCTCCCTGAGGACGTTCTCATCGAATCCCGCGCTCTTCACGTCAACGCCCTGGCGGGACATGCTCATGTAGAAGGACTCCATGAGCCTCGTGGCCTCCTCCTCAACCAGGGATTCGGGCACCTCGAACTCGTGCCCCGCGAGGAGCTTGTCCCCCGCGTCCCTCTTGAGCTGCTCCTCGGCCTGGGATTTGGCCTGGGCCTCCATGTCTTCCCGGACCTTTGCCCTGAGCTCGCCCAGGTCCCGAAAGTCGCCCAGGGACCTGGCGAACTCGTCGTTGAGCTCCGGCAGGACCTTCTCCTTCAACGCTTTCAGGGTCACGCTGAAGGAGACCCCCTTCTTATCCCTGAGCAGGGGGTTGGGATACGCGTCGTCAAAGTCGGTCACTATCTCCTTGGACTCGCCCTCCTCCATGCCGAGGAGCGCTTCGTCGAACCCTTCCGAGAAGTAGGACGCGCCCGCGAGGATGTGGAAGTCGGTCCCCTCCACCCCCACGATGGGCTCCCCTCCCTCGTAGGCCAGGTAGTCGATTACCACGACGTCGTCCTTAGCCGGCGGCCTCTTGGGCTCCACGGGGTCATACCTCACATGGGCCTGGAGGGCCATGTCGAGCTGGCGGTCCAGGTCCTGGTCCGTGACCGTAAGGAGGGGCTTTTCCAGGCTCAACCCCTTGTACTCCTTCAGTTCGATGTCCGGGCCCACGTCCGTGTAGACGTGGTAGGTGAAGGGCTGGCCCTCCCTCAGCTCGTCCTTCTCGATGTCGGGCTGGCTTACCGGCTCCACATTGGACTCCTTGAGCGCGTCGGCCACGGAGTCCTGGATCAGGTCCTGGGCCACCTCCGCGTCCACCCGCTCGTGGTAGAGCCTTTTCAGGATGGCCACCGGGGCCTTGCCCTTTCTGAAACCCTTTACCTGGGCCTGCCTCTTGATAAGGTTGTATGCCTTGTTCAGCTCTTTTGTAACCGTGTCGGAGGGTATCTCCACGGAGACCTTCTTCCTTACCGGGCTTAACTCTTCTACCTGTACTTTCATCAGTAAAATCAGACCTTTCCCTAAACAACAAAAATTCGGGACCAAAGGACCCCTTTTCGCCGAACCTGGTGCGAGAGGGGGGATTCGAACCCCCACGGTTGCCCGCTGGATCCTAAATCCAGTGCGTCTGCCTGTTCCGCCACTCTCGCCTTTGTTTTAAGATAAAACTTAAAGGTGCCCAGGTCAAGGACATCGTATTTTGGGCAAAATGTATAAAAAAACATACCCAAAACGGATAATTACAGGCTTTTCGCACCATTTTCTGTTTTTTGCAAATAAGGGGCCAGGCGCAGGATAAAAATTGGGCCAATAGCCCCGGTTGTGTTGACACGGGGGCCTTTTTGGGTTTATCAAAGGCCAGGGAGTTCGCCATGAAAAAGGCTTTGATATCATTCGCGCTTTCTTTCTCGCTCGGTATCGCGCCCCTCTCGGCCGGGGCCGCGGAGAGGCTCAAGACCCTGATCCTCGACCCGGGCCACGGGGGCCAAGAGCTGGGCGCGAGGAGTGCGGGAGGGCTCGCGGGGGAAAAGGACCTGGCCCTTTCCCTGGCCATGCGGCTGAGAGAGAGGCTCAGGGACCTCCCCTTTCTAAAGGTGGTCTCCACCAGGACCGACGACTACTCACTGGCCGCGGACGACAGGGCCTCCAGGGCCAACCACCACCGGGGCGACCTCTTCATATCCCTTCACTTCTACCCCGACCCCTACCGGTCCGGGTTCGTAATCCTCTTTCCCAAGCCCAGGGTGAAGCCCCGCGCGGACGCGTCCGGGTGGCACGTGCCCGGGGAGACCCACCTGGACATGAGCCTCACCTTCGCGGAGATCCTGGCCGAGGAGCTCACCAACGCGACCAAGACCCCCTGCCTGGGGATAATCTCCGCGCGGCTTCGGGTGTTCAAGGGGCTCAGGATGCCCGGCGTCTTCCTGGAGCTGGGGTCCCTGGCCAACCCGGTCAGGGCAAAGGAGCTGAACTCTTCGGAGGGCCAGAAGGTCGTGGCAGAGGGGATCTACCGCGCGGTGGCCAGGTACCGCAGGCTCCTGGAGCTTGGCGGCCACGAGGAGCCCGTCTCCACCGGGGAGCCCGAAGGTGATAGGATAATCAGGAAGCTTTCGCCCAAGTGACGGAACGGTTATAAAAAAAACGGTCCCCTGGCGGCCGGGCCGCCCAGAGGGCCATCAAGTTGGATAAGGTGACATAAATGGGACACACACGGGTAAGATTCGCGCCCTCGCCCACGGGCTACCTGCACATAGGCGGCGCGCGCACCGCGATTTACAACTGGCTCTTCGCGAGGAAGACCGGGGGGGTCTTCATATTGAGAATTGAAGACACCGACGTCTCCCGGGGCTCGCCGGAGCTGGTTCAGGGCATCTTGGACGGGCTCAGGTGGCTGGGGCTCGACTGGGACGAGGGGCCCTACTTCCAGTCCCAGTACGCGGGGGAGCACAGGGAAGCCGCCCAGAAGCTTCTCGAATCGGCCCACGCGTACAGGTGCTTTTGCACCCCTGACGAGCTAAAGGCCAGGAGGGAGCGCGCGCTTGCGGAGAAGAGGGACGTGAAGTACGACGGCACCTGCCGCAACCTCAGCCCCGAGGAGGTCAAGGCCAAAGAGGACGCGGGCGTCCCCTTCGCGATACGGTTTAAAATGCCCGAGGGGCCGGGGTCCGTGGCCTTCAGGGACGAGGTCTACGGCCCCATTGAGAAGAGGTTCGCGGACCTCGAAGACTTCGTTGTGGTCCGGTCCGACGGCAGCCCGCTCTACATTCTCTCCAACGCGGTGGACGACATCCGGGACGGCATAACCCACATAATCCGGGGCCAGGACGGTCTGGCCAACACCCCCAAGCAGATCCTCATCTACGAGGCCCTGGGCAAAGAGCCCCCCGTGTTCGCGCACATGTCCTTCACCCTGGACCCCAAGAGGGCCAAGATATCCAAGAGGAGACACGGCGAGGTCGCGACCGTAGAGTTCTACCGGACCCACGGGTTCATACCCTGGGCGGTGCTCAACTTCCTCGTGCTTCTCGGGTGGTCCACCCCGGACGACAGGGAGTTCTTCGACAGGGCCGAACTCATCCGTGCTTTTTCCCTGGAAGGGGTCGGCAAGGCCAGCTCGGTGTTCAACTTCCACAAGGGGGACCCCAAGTTCATCACCGACCCCAAGCTCATGGCCATCAACGCGCACTATCTGAGGACAATGGAGCTAAGCGAGCTTGCGCCCCTCATCAGGGCCGAGATGGAAGCCGCGGGCATCTGGGACGACATGTTCGAGGGCGCGGAAAGGGAGTGGTTCCTCGCCACGGTGGACCTGATCAGGTCCCGCTACCACCTTCTCAGCGACTTTGTGACCGAGGGCGCGGCCTACTTCTCGGACGAGTTCCCCATGAATGAGAACGCGCTGAACAAGAACCTCCTCAAGAGCCCGGAGCTTGCGGGCTGGCTCCCGGAGCTGGCCGATGAGATCGATGCGCTGGAAGGGTTCACCCTGGAATCCACGGAGGGGGCGATAAGGGGCTTCGCGGACAAAAAAGGGGTCAAGGCGGGGGTCATAATAAACGGGGTGCGCGCTGCTGTGACCGGTCAGCTAAAGGGCCCGGGCCTCTTCGACGTGCTCATCGCGGTGGGAAAGGACCGGGTGGTCCGGCGGTTGAGAGAGGTGGGGAGATACTACTAAGACGGCTTTAACGTAAGGGTAAGATCTAAAGGAGGCGGCCGCGAGTATGGCGAAAGATGATTCCAGCCTTCCCCGCGATTTCATCAGAACCATAATCGACGAGGATATAGCCACGGGCAAGTACCACGGCCGGGTGGTGACCCGGTTCCCGCCGGAGCCCAACGGCTACCTGCACATTGGCCACGCGAAATCCATCTGCCTCAACTTCGGCATAGCAAACGAGTACCAGAGGGGGGACTGCCACCTTCGGTTCGACGACACGAACCCCACCAAGGAGGAGATGGAGTACGTGGAGTCCATCAAGGAGGACGTGAGGTGGCTCGGGTTCGACTGGGGGGACAACGAGTTCTACGCTTCCGACTACTTTGACAGGCTCTTTGAGTACGCGCAGCAGCTCATAAGGGACGGCAAGGCCTACGTGGACAGCCTCAGCGCCGAGGAGATAAGGGAGTACCGGGGCACCCTCACCGAGCCCGGCAAAAACTCCCCCTACCGCGAGAGAACCGTGGAGGAGAACCTCGACCTCTTCACCCGCATGCGCGCGGGCGAGTTCGAGGACGGCGCGCACGTGCTCCGGGCCAAGATCGACATGGCCCACCCAAACATGAACATGCGGGACCCCACCATGTACCGGATACGCAAGGTCCCCCACCACCGGACCGGGGAGAGGTGGTGCATATATCCCATGTACGACTGGGCCCACTGCATCTCGGACTCGATCGAGGCCATTACTCATTCTCTATGCACCCTGGAGTTCGAGGACAACCGCGCGCTCTACGACTGGTTGCTCGACCAGTTGGGCGTCTACCACCCCCAGCAGATCGAGTTCGCCCGCCTCAACCTCAGCCACACCGTGTTGAGCAAGAGAAGGCTCATCAGGCTGGTGGAGGAGGGCCATGTCTCGGGGTGGGACGACCCCAGGATGCCCACCCTTTCCGGGATCAGGAGGCGGGGCTACACCCCGGAGTCCATCCGGACCTTCTGCGAGCGCATCGGCCTGGCGAGGAGGGACTCCACCGTGGACATCGCGCTCCTCGAGTACTGCGTCCGGGAGGACCTCAACGCGCGCGCGCCCCGGGTCATGGGGGTGCTCAACCCTCTCAGGCTGGTCATTGAGAACTACCCCGAGGAGCTGGTGGAACAGATGGAGTGCATCAACAACCCCGAGGATCCGTCCATGGGTACCCGCATGGTCCCCTTCTCCCGGGTGCTCTACGTGGAGCGGGACGACTTCCGGGAGGACCCTCCCAAGAAGTGGTTCCGCCTGGCCCCGGGCCGGGAGGTCCGGCTCAGGTACGGGTACTTCGTCACCGTGACAGGCGTGGTCAAGGACGAGGCCACCGGGGAGGTGGTGGAGCTCCGGTGCACCAACGACCCCGCGACCCGGGGGGGAGATTCCCCGGACGGGCGCAAGGTGAGGGGCACCATCCACTGGGTGTCTGCGGCCCACGCGCTGAAAGCCCAGGTGAGGCTCTACGACCATCTCTTCACCACCGCGGACCCCGGCGAGATACACGACGAAAGGTTCGAGGCTTCCCTCAACCCAAACTCTCTGACAACCCTCTTCTCGTGCCGGGTGGAGCCCTCCCTGGCCGAGTATGAGCCCGGGAGCTTCTGCCAGTTCGAGAGGCAGGGCTACTTTACCGTGGACCCCGTTGACTCCAGGCCCGGCGCGCTGGTCTTCAACCGCACCGTGACCCTGAGAGACACCTGGGCCAAGATCGAGAAGGCCCAGAAGAAGGGATAGGATTTGAGCGCATCTTCCCCCGCCAACCTCTTTTTGGCCCGCGTGCACCCCGGTCCTTTCGGGGGCGCGGCTTGAGGCCCCTGGTTCATTTGTTGGTGGGTGAGGGCGGACTCCTGCCCGTGGACGTGCTGGCCTATCCCGAGGACACCTTCCTCATCATGGACCCCTACTCCGAGATCCGCGCGCCCAAGGAGTCGTGGGGCGAGCTCATGGCCCAGGCCGAGGCCACCCTGCCCCGGTCCCTGGGGGAGGTGCTCATCAACCCGAGAGCCGACTACGTTACAGCCCGAAATCTCGCGCTCATGGTGGTGTTCAACCTGGACGTGGACCCTCCCCTGGGGGAGGGCGCGCTGAGGGAGTCCGGGGAGAAGCTGGCCCAGACCCTCCTCGACAT
>JARFUL010000139.1 GCA_029289015.1 Syntrophobacteria bacterium
TGCTCATCCACGCGATCATAGACGCGCTCCTGGGCGCGGCCCGGCTCGGCGACATAGGGAGGTTCTTCCCGGACACCGAGTCCGAGTTCGAGGGCATATCCAGCATGGAGCTCCTCGGCCGTACCGGCTCGCTCCTCAGGGACGCGCGCCTCTCGGTGGGAAACATCGACGCGACCATAATGGCCGAGGAGCCCAGGCTCTCCAGCTTCATCGAGGAGATGGAGATGAACATCTCCCGGGCCCTCAATATCAAAAAATGGGCGGTGAGCGTAAAGGCCACCACCTCTGAGGGCATGGGCTTCGTGGGCCGGAAAGAGGGCATAGCGGCCATCGCGGTGGCCCTGGTGTTCACAGAATCCTGAGGATAGGGAAGCCCTGGAAGGAAGGTAAATGAGCCTCACCCTTTACAACACCCGGACCAGGAAGAAGGAGGAGTTCAGGCCCATCCATGAGGGCGCGGTGAGGATGTACGCGTGCGGCATAACGGTGTACGACCTGTGCCACGTGGGCCACGCGCGCTCCCAGGTGGTCTTTGACGTGATCTACCGCTGGCTCCTCTTCAAGGGGTTCGAGGTTGCCTACGCGCGCAACTTCACCGACATAGACGACAAGATAATAAACCGGGCCGCTAAGGAGAATACCACCTGCCAGGAGGTGGCCCAGCGCTACATAGCCGCGTTCTACGAGGACATGGACCGCCTCAAGCTGCTTAGGCCCACAGTGGAGCCGAGAGCCACCGAGGAGATCCCGGAGATGATCGAGCTGGTGGAGACCCTTATTGCCAAGGGGCACGCATACGTTGTAAACGGTGACGTCTACTTCAGGGTCGCGTCCTTTGACGGCTACGGAAAGCTCTCCGGCCGCAACCTCGAGGACATGCAGGCCGGCGCGAGGGTCCAGGTGGACGAGGCCAAGGAGAACCCCCTGGACTTCGCGCTGTGGAAGGCCTCAAAAGAGGGGGAGCCCTGGTGGGATTCGCCCTGGGGCCGGGGCAGGCCGGGCTGGCACCTCGAGTGCTCCGCGATGTCCGCCAAGTACCTAAAAATCCCCTTTGACATCCACGGCGGCGGCCAAGACCTCATCTTCCCCCACCACGAGAACGAGATCGCGCAGTCCGAGGCCGCGGCAGGGGGAAGGTTCGTCAACTTCTGGCTCCACAACGGCTACGTGAACATAGACAGGAAGAAGATGTCCAAGTCCCTGGGCAACTTCATCACCATCCGGGACGTGCTCGAATTCTACCTGCCCGAAGAGCTGAGAATCTTTCTTTTGAGCCACCACTACCGATCCCCGGTGGACTACTCGCCGGAGTCCATGCGGGAGGCCAGGGTCTCCCTCGCGAGGCTCTACCAGGCCGTCTCCTCCGCGGAGGCCAGAAGGGGCGTCCCCGAGAAGTCCAAGGACCCGGCAAGGGCCGAGGAGCTCATAGGCTTCCTGGGGAAGATTGAAGGGTTCAAGGAGCAGTTCACCGCGGCAATGGACGACGACATCAACACCGCGAAGGGGCTGGGCCTGTGCTTCGACCTGGCCAGAACCGTGAACCGGCTCGGGGACCTTCCCCCCAAGAATTCTCCCCCGGGGCTGGGCGACGCGCTTATGGCCGCGGCGGATACCCTCAGGGTCCACCTGGGCAGGGTGATGGGCCTCCTGGAGATGAAGCCGGAGGAGTATCTTCTCGCGAAGAGGGCGCTCCAGGTCGCGGAGCTGGGCCTGGACGTGGCCGAGATAGAGGAGCTGATAGCCCTAAGGGCCGGGGCCAGGGAGGAGAAGGACTTCGCGCTCGCGGACGAGATCCGCGCGAGGCTCGCGGAGATGCGCGTGGTCTTGGAGGACAGCCGCGAGGGCACCACCTGGCGGATCGAAGACTAGTCACGGTGTGACTTTTGTGATCTTGCCCTAGCGGGCAAGATGGGGAGGCTTGTAGCCGCGCAGGAGTATATAGAGCCGCAAGAGGGCCAAAGGCCCTCTTCACACACCGCACCGTAAGGTGCACATTGTCCCTTTTGTGATCCCGCCTGGCGGCCAGCAGCATGTTCCCTCTCCCTTGATGGAGAGGGCGAGGGTGAGGGTGGTGCCATCGGCACTTTTTCGGCTTCCGCCTGCTGGCGGAAGCGGGGGAGTGGAGCTCTAAGGGTTTTCAGGATACATACTCACGACCGCCACCCACCCGAGCCCAGAAGGGCGAGGGTCGGAAAAGTGGCAATGCCACTGGCCGGTTATTCTAATCGCGATATAATAGGTCCGGGTAGTCACATGACTATCCGGGCGTACTATTTTGAAACAGGGCTATAGAAGATGTCCTCCTTCCGCATGGTTACAGATTTCGAGCCCCGGGGCGACCAGCCCGAGGCCATAGAGGCCCTCGCGCGCGGAGTCGCGCGGGGCCTTGGCCGCCAGGTGCTCCTCGGGGTCACCGGGTCAGGCAAGACCTTCACCATGGCCTGCGTCATCGAAAGGCTCAACCGGCCTACCCTGGTCATCGTGCCCAACAAGACCCTGGCCGCGCAGCTCTACAGCGAGTTCAAGGACCTGTTTCCGGAAAACTCGGTGGAGTACTTCGTCTCCTACTATGACTATTACCAGCCCGAGGCCTACCTCCCCCACACGGACACCTACATCGCGAAGGACGCGTCCATAAACGAGGAGATAGACCGCCTCAGGCACTCGGCCACCCGCTCCCTCATGGAGAAGAGGGACGTGATCATCGTGGCCTCGGTATCGTGCATCTACGGGCTGGGCTCCCCCGAGGCCTACCGGGGGATGAAGATCCGGCTCGACAGGGGCCAGGACATTGAAAGGGACGAGCTTCTGCGGGCCCTGGTTATCCTGAACTACCGGAGGAACGACATCGACTTCAGCCGGTCCACCTTCAGAGTGCGGGGGGAGACGGTGGACGTAATCCCCGCGCACAGGGATTCGGAGGCGGTGCGCCTCACCTTCTTCGGGGAGACCCTGGAGAAGATAACCCTCCTCGACCCTCTCAGGGGTCACACCATTGGTGCGCTCGACTCGGTGAACATCTACCCCGGGAGCCACTACGCCACCGACCAGGGGGCCATAGAGAAGGCCATCTCCGCGATCCGCGAGGAGCTTAAAGAAAGGCTGAAATTCTTTAATAACGCGGGGAAGCTTGTGGAGGCCCAGAGGCTTAAGGAGCGCACCGGCTACGACCTGGAGATGCTCCAGGAGCTCGGCTACTGCTCCGGCATAGAGAACTACTCCCGCCACCTCACGGGCAGGGGGCCGGGCCAGCCTCCCCCCACCCTGCTCGAATACCTGCCCGACGACGCGCTGATATTCATCGACGAGAGCCACATTGCGGTGCCGCAGCTCAAGGGAATGTACCGGGGGGACCGCTCCCGCAAGAAGACCCTGGTGGAGTACGGGTTCCGCCTCCCCTCCGCGCTGGACAACCGGCCGCTCAGCTTCGAGGAGTTCGAGCAGATGGCCAGAGCGGTGGTCTTCGTGTCCGCGACCCCCAGCGACTACGAGCTGGAAAAAACGGGCGGTGTGGCCGCAGACCAGGTGATCCGGCCCACCGGACTCATGGACCCCGCGGTGGAGGTCCGCGCTGCTAAGAACCAGGTGGACGACCTCGTGTCCAATATAGTGGAGCGTGTGTCCAATAAACAGCGGACCCTGGTTACCACCCTCACCAAGAGGATGGCGGAGGACCTGACCAACCATTTGAAATCCCTGAACATAAAAGCCGGTTACCTCCACTCGGACATTGACACCATTGAGCGGGTGAGGATCATCAGGGACCTGAGGCTCGGCACCTACGACGTCCTGGTGGGCATCAACCTGCTCAGGGAGGGGCTCGACCTGCCGGAGGTGAGCCTCGTGGCTATTTTGGACGCGGACAAGGAGGGGTTTCTCCGCTCCCACCGCTCCCTCATCCAGACCATGGGCAGGGCCGCGAGGAACGTGCACGGCAGGGCCATCCTCTACGCGGACCGGATGACCGAGTCCATGAAGAAGGCCATCGCGGAGACCCGGCGCAGGAGGGCCAAGCAGGACCGATACAATAAGGCCCACGGCATAACGCCTAAGAGCGTGGAGAAGGGCATCAAGGAGATCCTCGCGTCCATCTACGAGAGGGACTACGTTACCATTGCCAAGGAGCCCGCGGCCGAGCCCACAATGGACGACCCCGTGGTTCTCGAGGGGGAGATAAAGAGGCTGAGGAAGGAGATGGCCGACGCGGCCAGGCTGCTCGAGTTTGAGCGCGCGGCCGAGCTCAGGGACCGGGCCCTCGCGCTGGAGAAGAGTCTTTTGGCCCTCTCATGATCCAAAGGCACGGCAGGATGAACCGTGGTTGAGAACCCCGACAAGCTGAAGAGAAGGTATGAGTCCGCGCCTTCGGGGCCCGGGGTCTACATCTTCAAGGACCCAAAGGGCAAACCCCTCTACGTGGGCAAGGCCAAGAACCTCAAGGCCCGCATTGGGTCCCACCTGGCTAATTCAGCCGCGAAAACCGCGCGCGGGGCCGCTCTTTTGAAGCGCGCGGCAAACATAGAGTTCATCCGCACGGACACGGAAAAAGAGGCGCTCCTGGTGGAGGACCGGCTCATAAAGAGGCTCAAGCCCC
>JARFUL010000140.1 GCA_029289015.1 Syntrophobacteria bacterium
GCCTCGATCGCGTTCTCCAGGAACTTGTCTATAAGGATCGGCCGCGCGGGGGAGACGTCCACCGCCGCAGACACATAGTGCCGGAGCATTCCCTCGTCGTGGACCACCTCCATCGCGCGCCCGCCCAAAACGTATGAGGGCCGAACCATGAGCGGGTAGCCTATCCTTTCCGCGATCTCGAAGGCCTCCTCAAGGGTCGAGGCCATGCCGGACTCGGGCTGGGGGATGCCCAGCTTCTGCATCATCTTGCGGAACCGGTCCCGGTCCTCCGCGAGGTCTATGGCCTCCGGCGAGGTGCCGATGATGTTCACCCCGGCCTCGGCCAGCTCGTTCGCGATGTTGAGCGGGGTCTGGCCGCCGAACTGCACGATGACCCCTTTTGGCCTCTCCTTCTCGTAGATGGAGAGCACGTCCTCCACGGTGAGGGGCTCGAAGTAGAGCTTGTCCGAGGTGTCGTAGTCCGTTGACACGGTTTCTGGGTTGCAGTTCACCATTATGGATTCAAAGCCCTCGTCCCGAAGCGCGGACGCGGCGTGCACGCAGCAGTAGTCGAACTCTATCCCCTGGCCGATGCGGTTGGGCCCCCCGCCGAGGACCATCATCTTGGGCCGCTCCGACCGGGCCACCTTGTCCGGCGCGTTGTAGGTGGAGAAGTAGTAGGCCGCGTCCTCAACGCCGCTCACCGGCACCGGCTCCCACGCCTGGACCACCCCGAGGTGGGTCCGGCGCTCCCGTATGTCTGGCTCGGGTATGTCGAGGATCTCCGAGAGGTAGCGGTCGGAGAACCCGTCCTTCTTCGCGTGGATGAGAACCTCCTCGGGAACCTCTTTTCCCTTGAAGCCGAGGATCTTCTCCTCCAGCTCCACAAGCTCCTTCATCTGCTCGATGAACCAGGGCTTAATATAGGTCTTATCGTAGAGCTCGTTTACGCTCGCGCCCCTGCGAAGGGCCTCGTACATGACGAACTGGCGCTCGCTGGTGGGCCAGGCCAGAAGGTTCATGAGCTCCTCCAGGGACTTTTGGTTGAAGTCCTTGGCAAAGCCCAACCCGTAGCGGTTGTTCTCCAGGGAGCGGATGGACTTCTGGAAGGCCTCCTTGTAGTTCTTGCCTATGGACATCACCTCTCCCACCGCGCGCATCTGGGTGCCTATCTTGTCCTCCACCCCCTCGAACTTCTCGAAGGCCCACCTCGCGAACTTGACCACCACGTAGTCTCCGGAGGGGGTGTACTTCTCCAGGGTCCCGTCCCGCCAGTAGGGGATCTCGTCCATGGTCAGCCCTGCCGCGAGCATGGAGGAGATGAGCGCGATGGGGAAACCCGTGGCCTTGGACGCGAGCGCGGAGGACCTGGAGGTCCTGGGGTTGATCTCGATCACCACCACACTGCCCGTCTTGGGGTCGTGCGCGAACTGGATGTTGGTCCCGCCGATGACCCTGATCGCCTCCACGATGTCGTAGGAGTACTTCTGGAGCCGGGCCTGGAGCTCGGGGTCAATGGTGAGCATGGGCGCGGTGCAGTAGGAGTCGCCGGTGTGGACCCCCATCGCGTCCACGTTCTCTATGAAGCACACGGTGACCATCTGGTTCTTCGCGTCCCGGACCACCTCCAGCTCCAGCTCCTCCCAGCCCAGGACCGACTCCTCCACCAACACCTGGCCCACCATGCTCGCGGAGATGCCGCGGCTGGCTATGGTGCGTAGCTCCTCCACGTTGTAGACCAGGCCGCCGCCCCACCCCCCGAGCGTGTACGCGGGCCGGATGACCACCGGGTAGCCCAGGTCGTCAGCTATGCGCTCCGCGTCTTCCACGCTGAGCGCGATCTCGGAGCGGGGCATCTCGATCTTCAGCCTGTCCATGGTCTCCTTGAACGCGCTGCGGTCCTCGCCCCGCTTTATCGCGTCCACCTCAACGCCGATCACCTTGACCCCGTGCTTTTCCAGCACCCCGGAGCGGGCGAGCTCGGAGCTCAGGTTGAGGGCCGACTGGCCGCCCAGGTTGGGAAGCAGCGCGTCGGGCCGCTCCTTTTCAACGATCTGGGTCATGGACTCAAGGTTGAGGGGCTCTATATAGGTGACGTCGGCCATGCCCGGGTCGGTCATGATGGTCGCAGGGTTGGAGTTCACCAGCACAATCTCGTAGCCCAGCTTGCGAAGCGCCTTGCAGGCCTGGGTGCCGGAGTAGTCGAACTCGCAGGCCTGGCCTATGACGATGGGCCCTGAACCGATGATCATGACCTTATGGATGTCCTCACGTCTCGGCATGAAGGTCTCCTTTTGCCCTATTTTTTGGAGTGTGGTCAGGGGAGGTTTTCCGCTCGCAATTGTCGGGAATATAGGAGAGGGCCGGGTGTGTGTCAAGTTAAAATAAGGCCTGCCGGTGTAAGTATTACTTAATACTATCTGTTTTATATTTTAGCTGTATTTTCAGGAACTTAGGAATATCTACCCGATTTAACTATCTATTCTGGAACATAGCCGCGGCCGGCCCCGGCCCTGGGGGCCCGCGGGCCCAGCACCCGCGCCGCACAGAAACCCATCTCGGGCCAAAATCACCTTACCCTTACCTTGAGCATCCAGCAAATATATTGATTTTGTCTTGGAAAACGCAGGAGATGAAAAATATACTATGGTAATATCGTGGACCAGCCAGGCTTCTTTTTCACCAACCTTATGATAACCATAAAGAGAACACCATTTATTCGGGGAGAGACCATCATGGCCAGGACCGTGGGCAGAGCTTCAATCGTTTTCCCGGTGGTGGCTATTTTCGCGGCCC
This sequence comes from Syntrophobacteria bacterium, assembly GCA_029289015.1. Taxonomy (GTDB): domain Bacteria; phylum Desulfobacterota; class Syntrophobacteria; order JARFUL01; family JARFUL01; genus JARFUL01. The sequence goes on from JARFUL010000140.1 coordinate 2,776, forward strand.
TGGTCCTGTTCGGGTGCGGCCGCATCAAAGAGACGCCGAACCAGCTTCTGGGCACCTGGAAGACACAGTGCGTCAACGACGGAGGATTTATAGGCTCGGTCTCCAGTTGTTAGCATTGACCTATCCGGGTCCCGGGAGAAACCGATATGAAATATTTTAAGATAGATGCCTTGATTCTCCGCAGCAAGGTCGCCAGAAGGATTTTCCTCCTGTTCGTCATCTGCGCGCTTATACCCGTGTGCGTCCTGGCCTACATCACGTTCAG
>JARFUL010000141.1 GCA_029289015.1 Syntrophobacteria bacterium
CGGGGGCCCGATCTTCAAGGGGTTCGGCCTCGTCGCGCCGCTCTACATTCGCCACAAGTACGAAGACGCGATCACCTCCATGCTCGTCTATCCCATGACCAGGGCGCTCTACGGCCGCAGGGTGCGCAACCCCATCGGGGGCGACCTGGCCATCTCCGGGGACATGGCCGAGCTGTTCCTCAGGGAGGAGACCTGGCCGAAGTCCGCGTACGGTTTCGGCATAGACCTGTGGATGATCGCGATGGCCGCGTGCCACCGGATGCCCATCTGCCAGTCATTTGTGGGGCACCCGAAGATCCACAGGAACGCGCCCTTCAAAAAGTCCGAAGCCATGCTCAAGGAGATGCTGGAGACCATCTTCACCCTCATGGTGCGGTTCGATGATTTCTGGCCCAAGGTGCGCTGGTCCAAGCCCACCGCGCTCTACGGCCTCCAGGAGGGGGAGATGGACGTCGCGAACCCGGTGAGCATCGACGAGGAGGACCTCCACGTGAGGTTCATCCGCGGGTTCAACGGCTTCGGGGAGCTCTGGAAGAAGGTTATCAACGAGTCCTATGTCAACAAGCTGAACGAGGTCAAGGGCCTCAGCCTGTCCCAGTTCAATTTCCCCACCCATCTTTGGGCCGGGGTACTCTACGACTTCGCTATGGCCTACAAGAGGGGGGAGGTGGACATCTCCGGCATGATCGACAGCATCCTGCCCATATTCTACGGCAGGATGCTCAGCTTCGCGCGCAAGACGGAGAGGATGTCCACGCCCCAGGCGGACGACGAGGTGGAGCAGAACTGCCTGGTTTTCGAAGAGACCAAGTCCTACCTCGCGCAAAGATGGTTTGATTAACCCCGGGACCGGGCCGGACCTGCCCGGTCGCAATCGAGGGAGTATCTAAGGTATGGCCAAGATCATGGTGGTGGACGACGAGGAGCACATCCGCCTTCTCTACTCGGAAGAGCTGAAGGAGGAGGGTTATGATGTGGTGACCGCGGAGAGCGGTTACAAGCTCCTTGAAAAGATCGAGGCAGAAGAGCCGGACCTCGTGGTTCTCGACATCAAGATGGCCGACTTCAACGGGCTGGACCTCCTCCAGGACATAAGGCTGAAGTTCTACGACCTGCCAGTGATCCTCTCCACCGCCTACGACACCTTCAAGGAGGACATGAAGTCCCTGGCCGCGGACTACTACGTGGTCAAGTCCTTCGACCTGTCCGAGCTGAAGAACAAGATCGCCCTGGCCCTGGAGGCCTCCGAATCCCAGCCCCCGCCGACCGCCTGAAAACCCACCGACGCTAAAAGCTCGAAGGGACACGCGCCTGCGGGCCCTATCAGCGGGTCAGCGTCTTCAAAAAGAGATATCCCCCCGCGAGACAGAACGCGGTGTTGGCCAGCCACGCGGCCAAGAGGGGCGGAAGTACGCCCATGCGGCCGAGGCTGAGGGAGAAGTGGAACACCGTGAGGTAGACAAAGGAGATCGCGCACGCGGCCCCCACCGCGAAGGCCAGCCCCCGGGCGCCCTCTCTGCGCATGCCGAAGGGGATCGCGATGAGGGCCATGACAAGGGGGGTGAAGGGGAAGGAGGTCTTGCTCAGCAGGTCGACCCGGTACCTTGCCGCGTCGTACCCTTCAGCCTCGAGGCGCTCTATGTACCCCGACAGGTCCCTGAAGGTCATCTCCTCGGCCTTCTTCTCGTAGCGGAGAAGCTCGCTGGGCTTTTCCTTGAGCCCGAGACCCGCGGTGTCGAACTTCCTCACCGCGTAATCGCCCCTCTCTTTCATGTCCAGCACCGTGCCCTTGAAAAGCCTCCATCCCGCGCCGTCCCAGACGCCGCTCTTCGCGCCGATCCACTGCTTCAGGCGGAAGTTCTCGTCGAACCTGAAGAGCGTCACCCCCTGGAGAAAGCCCTCCTCGGAGTGGACCGCGCCTATCTTCAGGAGGTTGCCGCCGCTCTTTATCCAGACCTTTTCCGCCTTGGACCCTATGCGGGGGGGCAGCTTCTCCACCTTTTGGTCCCACAGCTCGTTCGCGCGCCTCGTGGCATGGGGCACCACGACCCCCGCGAACGCGAAGCTGAAGAGGCTCGCGATGAGCCCCACGCCCAAAACGGGCCTCGCTATGGCGAAGAGGCTCACCCCCGAGGCCTGGAGCGCGATGAGCTCCTTGAAGCGGTTCAGCATCCCCAGGGAGACCACAGACGCGAGAAGGATGGAGACCGGTATCCCCAGGATGGTCACAAAGGGCAGCTTCAGGAGGAAATACCTGATAGCCACCCCGGGGCCGGCCTTCGCCTCCACGATGTTGTCTATCCTCTCAAAGAAGTCCACCAGGAGAAACACGGCCACGAACGCGATGAGGGCCATGATAAAGATCTTTAGGGTCTCTTTGGCTATGTAGCGGTCTATGGTCTTCACACGGACCCCAGAAGCCTCCCGGCCAGCATGTCCCGGACCCTGCCGATCCCCCGGGCGATGAGGCCCAGGGGGTCTACGGGCCTGTCTTTCAGCGCGGCGAAGAAGAGGTAGACCCCCACCAGGGTGAACGCCCCGTTGGGGAACCACATGCCAAGTAGCGGTGGGATGTTGCCGTTCTCCCCCAGGGACCAGCCCGCGGTGAGAAAGAGGTAGTACATGAGAAAGAGCACCAGGGCCGCGGCCACCCCGAAGTACCGGCCCGCGATCCGGGCCTGGACCCCCAGGGGAAAGCCGAGGAAGCCCAGCACGATGCACGCGAAGGGGATCGCGAACTTCTTATGGTACTGCATCTTGAGCGTATTCGCGTCCCTGGAGTCCGGCGCGGCCTTTGCCAGCCGCTCGTTGATGTCCCCGATGGTGAGCTCCCTGAGCCCCTTGTCCCGGCCGCTGTCGCCGGGGAGCACGTCCCCTGTGGCGAGCTGGAAGTCGTAGGTGTTGAAGTCCAGGCCCTGGAACCTGGACAGGTCCCCCTCCACCCTCAGTATCTTCCCTGAAAAGAGCCTCAGGGTCGAGACCCCCGCGCGCTCGTCGGGGAAGACCGTGCCGGAATCGGCCACAATGGTGGTGCTGACCTTCGGGTCCCTCTCGTCGGAGATGAAGATTCCCTGGAGCCTTCCCGACTGCTGGTCCACCTTGCGCACGTAGAAGAGCACCCCTCTTATGGAGTCGTTGAACACCCCCTCGGTTATGGCCAGGTGGGTCTGGCCCTTCGCGATCCTTATGAGGGTGTTCTTCAGCGCCCTGTTGGCCAGGGGCACCATCCAGATGTTGAGACAGGAGGAGAACGCGAATGCCAGCCCCGCGACGAGGAGCACGGGCGAGATGATGGACAAGAGCCCCACCCCCGAGGCCTTGAGCGCGGTGATCTCCTGGTCCCCGGCCATCCTGAGGAAGACCACCAGCACGGAGACCAGGGTGGCCGCGGGCAGCGCGTAGACCAGAAGGTAGGGCATCAGATAGAGGAATATCTCAAAGAAGTACATGGGCTTCACCCCGCTGGTGAAGACCACGTCGGAGAGCTTCATCAGGCGCGCGGTGAACATCACCATGATGAAGAGCGCGATGGTCAGCACGAAGGGGGGAGCGTGCTCCCTCAGTATGTAGCGATTGATGATGGACATGGACCGAAATGGTAGCCGCGGCGCCCGGTTTTGTAAACGGCAACCTGAAATTTATATGCGAGGCCGCCTAAATGAGCCTCTTGTCCGCCGCGTCCCCGAGGATCGAACGGATGTGCAGCCCGGCCATCTCAAACCCCTTGTGTCCGTAGAACATGTTGGCTTCGATGACAAAGAAGCTCCCCCGGTGGAGGCAGACGTCCAGGCCCACCTCCTGGAACCCGCACCGCTCTGCGGCCCAGGACGCGAACTCCAGCCCCTTTTCCGGCACGCGCTCAAAGGAGATTTGGCCGCCTCTTGACACGTTGTTCCTGAACTCGCCTTCCGCGGCTATCCGCCAGTACGCGTGCACCGGCCTGAAGTTGAGGAGCACCACCCTGAGGTCCCGGTCTATGGGGAGGTACTCCTGGATATATGCCACCGGGGTCTGTTTTAGATACTCGTCGAGCTCCTCTTCCCTCTGGATGAGAAAGACCCCTTCGCCCCGGGACGACCCCACGGGAATCTTCGCCACAAAGGGCAAAGAGAACTCTCCAAGGATCCTCGCCTGGTCCTTTTTATAGTAGATCCTCGTGCGGGGGTGGGGCACCTCGAGCAGGGTGAAGAGCTGGGTCTGCACGATCTTGTTGCCCATGAAATGGTAGTAGTTGCCGGGGTAGGTGGGCTTGCCCAGGGCTCTCAGCACGTCTTCGTAGATGGGGTTCGGGTAATAGATCCTCTCGGCCCGGTCTATGGCCTCCACCTCCTCCCGGGTAAGGCGGTTCGGGTCGGCCGGGGGGCTGATCGAGGGTATGCTCG
>JARFUL010000142.1 GCA_029289015.1 Syntrophobacteria bacterium
GCGAGGGGATAGTCAAGATCATGTCCGTGGCCAGGGAGCCCGGGTCCAGGGCCAAGGTCGCGGTCACCTCCTCCGACCCGGACATAGACCCGGTGGGCGCGTGCGTGGGCATGCGGGGCTCGAGGGTCCAGGCCGTGTCCCAGGAGCTCAGGGGCGAGAAGATAGACATCATCAAGTATGACCCCGATCCAGTGAAGTTCGTGTGCAACGGCCTTCAGCCCGCGATCGTCTCCAAGGTGGTGCTGGACCAGATAAAAAGGGTCATGCTGATCATAGTGAAGGACGACCAGCTCTCCCAGGCCATAGGCCGCAAGGGCCAGAACGTCCGGCTGGCCTCCCAGCTCACCGGGTGGGACCTGGACGTGGTGTCCGAGTCCCGCTACTCCAAGGCCTCGGCAGACGGCTACAAGGAGCTTCTGACCCTCAAGGGGGTGGGCGCCGCGACCGCGGACGCGCTCTTTGACGCGGGCTGGCAGTCCGTGGATGAACTGGCCGAAGCACCCCCGGAGGAGCTGGCCACCATCCCCGGCGTGGGGCTCACCAAGGCCACAGACATTATCAATTCCGCGAAGGAGCGTCTGGAAACCCTCGCGACCGAGAAGTCCGCTCAGCCGGAAGGGGACGAGGCTGAAGAGGCTCCCGCGGAGGAGGCCCCTGGGGAGGAAGCCCCCGCGGAGGAGGCCGAGGTCGAGGCAGAGGAATCCGCTGAAGAGCAGCAGGTGGAGGAGGACTAATGGCCCGGGGTTGGGCGCCGGAAAGAACCTGCATCGCGTGCCGCAAAAAGCGGCCCAAAGAAGAGCTCATAAGGCTCGTGCTCGCGGGCGCCAACGAGGTTACCCCCGACTTTGAACAAATCCTCGGGGGAAGGGGCGCATACCTCTGCAAAAACTTGGAATGTCTGGAGATTTTCTCCAGGCCAAGGGGTTTTATGAGACCCTTCAGGCTTAAGAGCCCTCCCAGGATCGGACCTGGGATTCGGGAAGATATCTTGGGATTTTCTGGCAACAGTTTGAGTGAAACCGTCGAGAGGGATGGTTGATGGGGAAGATAAGAATATACGACCTGGCCAGAGAACTTGGCATTAAGAGCAAGGAGCTGGTGGAAAAGGCCAACGAGCTCAACATGAAGTTAAAGAGCCACTCCTCCTCCGTTGAAGAGGAGGAGGCCGCGCTTCTTAAGGGTGCGGTCCTCGGTACGGCCAAGCAGGAGATAGTGGAGAAGAAGATACGGCCTGGGGTCATCCGCAGGCGCCGGGTGGTGGTGGTAACCGAGCCGCCCGAGCCGGAACCCGTGCCCGTACCGAAGCCGGTGGAAGAGGTTGTTCCTCCCGAAAAGGAGGAGCCCCCCGTGGAGCCGGAGGTGGTGCCTGACGCGGCTGCGCCAGAGCCGCCCGGGGAGGAGCCTGTCGAGCCCCCCGAGCCTGCGGAACCGGAGAAGGAGCCGCCGGCCAAGCCCGCTGTTGTAGTGGAGAAGAAAAAGAAGAAGGCCGCAAAGGAGCCCAGGCCCGAGAAGCCTCCCAAGCGGAAAAAGATCATCGAAAGGGCGGACATCTACGGCAAGGAAGCACGTCCGCACTACGTTCCCAGCAGGCCCAAGAGAGCGCCCAAGGTTGCCAGGAAAAAGGCCGCGGTCCAGCCCGCGCCGTCTGCTCCCCCCAAGGCCATAAAACGGAGGATCAAGTTGGACGAAGCCATAACGGTAATGGCCCTTTCCAAGAGGATGGGGGTCAAGGCATCAGAGGTCATAAAGAAGCTCATGGACATGGGGGTTATGGCCACCATCAACCAGGCCCTGGACTACGACTCCGCGACCCTGGTGGCCGCGGACTTCGGGTTCGCCGTTGAGAAGGTCAGCTTCGATGACCAGGAGATACTGAAGGAGGAAGTGGACCGCGCGGAGGACCTCGTTCCCAGGTCCCCTGTGGTTACGGTCATGGGCCACGTGGACCACGGAAAGACCTCGCTGCTGGACGAGATCCGCAAGACCTCGGTGGCCGAGGGAGAGGCCGGGGGCATAACCCAGCACATCGGCGCGTACCACGCGAAGACCGACAAGGGCGAAATCTCCTTCATCGATACCCCGGGCCACGAGGCGTTTACCGCAATGAGGGCCAGGGGCGCGCAGGTGACCGACCTGGTGGTGCTGGTGGTGGCCGCGGACGACGGGGTCATGGAGCAGACCAGGGAGGCCATAAACCACGCGCGCGCGGCAAAGGTCCCGATTCTCGTGGCCATAAACAAGATAGACAAGCCCAACGTGAACATACCCAAGGTGATCGCCCAGCTTTCCGAGCATAACCTCACCCCCGAGGAGTGGGGCGGCGACACCACGGTTGTGGAGGTGTCGGCCAAGGAGGGGACCGGGATCGACGACCTTTTGGACCTCGTCGTGCTCCAGGGAGAGCTCATGGAGCTCAAGGCCAACCCCAACAAGAAGGCCCGGGGATACATCGTGGAGGCCAGGTTGGACAAGGGCCGGGGCCCCGTGGCCACCGTGCTCATCAATGAGGGGACCCTGAAGAAGGGCGACGCCTTTGTCTGCGGGCTCCAGCATGGAAGGGTCCGGGCCATGTTCGACGACAAGAAGCTGCCCCTCATCGCGGGCGGGCCCAGCATGCCGGTGGAGGTGCAGGGCATCTCCGGGGTGCCGGAGGCCGGGGACCAGTTCGTGGTGGTGGACCAGGAGAAGACCGCGAAGCAGGTGGCCCAGTTCCGCCAGGCCCGGAGGAGGGAGAAGGAGGTCGCGCAAACGCGCAAGTCCGCGGCCCAGATCCTCGACGAGATGGGCGACGAGGAGACCAAGGAGCTCTCCATCGTGATAAAGGGCGATGTTCAGGGCACGGTGGAGGCGGTCTCCGATTCCCTCAGGAAGCTCGCGACCAGGGAGGTCAAGGTCAACATCCTCCACTCCGGCACCGGCGGCATCACCGAGTCGGACGTGTACCTCTCTTCCGCGTCCGACGCGGTGATCATCGGCTTCAACGTGCGGGGAGACGCCAAGTCCCAGGGGTTGGCCCAGCAGGAGGGGGTCAAGATACTCTACCACAACGTGATCTACGAGGCGGTGGAGGAGGTCAAGTCCATCCTCCTGGGCCTCCACGCGCCCAAATACGAAGAGCACATCCTGGGCAGGGCCGACTTAAGGAAGGTGTTCAGGCTCTCCACCGCGGGCATTGTGGCCGGGTGCTACGTCATGGAGGGCAACGTGGAGCGGGGCGCCAAAGTCCGGGTCATCAGGGACGGCGTGGTTGTCTACGACAGCCGGGTGGCCAGCCTCAGGCACTTCCAGGACGACGTGAAGACCGTGAGGGCGGGCATGGAGTGCGGCATGACCATCGAGAACTACCAGGACGTGAAAGAGGGTGACGTGCTTGAGGTATACGAGCTCGAGGAGCTCGAGCCCACCCTCGTCCCCGAGACGGAGCACTAGAGGTGATGTCCCATGGTGGTTGGAGTACTCACCATAAGGCTCAGGATCGCGGAGGCCAGCTCCCTCAAGGATAAGAGGAAGGTGGTAAAGGCCGTGCTGAGCCGCCTCAAGAACAGCTTCAACGTCTCCTGCGCGGAGGTGGACGACCTGGACGTGCACCAGAGCGCGGTGATCGGGGTGGTCGCGGTGGGAAACGACCGGTCCTTCATTAACTCCAAGCTGGACAAGGCCCTGAACTTCGTTGAAGATCTCCACCTGGCCGAGATACTGGCCCATAAGCTGGAGATACTGAACATCCAGGCCCTGCCCCCCATCGGGGCTGCTCTGAGGAACAGCGGCCATGGCTCACTCTTTTAACCGGGCGAGCCGGGTGGAAGACCAGATCCACCGGGAGGTGTCCAATATAGTCCTCCACCGGGTCCACGACCCCAGGTTGAGGCAGGTGACCATCACCAGGGTGAGACTCAGCCGCGACCTGAAGAACGCGGTGGTCTTCTACTCCCTCCTAAAGGGCGACGAAAAGGGGCTGAAGGACGCGGCAAAGGGGCTGGAGTCGGCCAAGGGGTTCATCAAGAGGGAGCTCGGCGCGAGGATAAGGATAAAGTTTTTGCCCAGGATCAACTTTGAGTACGACCAAGAGTTCCAAACGCAGCGCGCAACAGGGAAAGAGACCCACGGAATTGACCGAGAGGGATAAAATACTCCACCGCCTGGCCGAGGTCTTCAAGGCCCGGGACGGTTTCCTCCTGGCAATCCACCAGAACCCGGACGGTGACGGGCTGGGCTCCATGCTGGGGCTGGCCCTCGTGCTTCTGGGCATGGGCAAGGAGGTCACCTGCTACTGCCAGGACCCAACTCCGGACTACCTGGACTTCCTGCCTGGCAAGGAGATGGTGCGCACCGCGATAGCCCCCGAGGCAAGCTTCCAGGTGGTGGTTGCGCTGGACTGCGGCGACGCGGCCCGCCTGGGCGAAGCCGAGAGGCTGCTTGAGACCGCCCAGGTCGTGGTCAACATCGACCACCACGTCTCGGGCAAGCCCTTCGGCGACCTCAGCCTGGTGGACGTCAGCGTCTCCTCCACCGCGGAGCTTCTCATGGAGCTCTTCGAGAGGATGGGCGCGGAGCTCTCCTATGAGGCCGCGGTGAACCTGTATACCGGGATCATGACAGACACCGGCTCCTTCAGGTTCGACAACGTAAGCAAGAATACCTTTAGGGCCGCGGCCCGGCTGGTGGACGCGGGGGTGAACCCCTGGGAGATATACACCGCGTGCTACCACAGCTACTCCCTGGGCAGGCTCAAGCTCCTCTCCCTGGTGCTGGCCACCTTCAGGCCCGCGCTCAAGGGAAGGGTGGGCTGCCTCAGGGCGGACGACGAGATGTTCGAGGCCACCGGCACCACCAGGGCCGACCTGGAGGGGTTCGTGGACCTGCCCAGGCTGGTGAAGGGGCTCGAGGTCTCGCTGCTCATAAGCCCCAAGGAGAACGGCGTTTTCGGGGTGAGCCTCAGGTCAAACGGCCGGGTGGACGTCGCGGCCATTGCGGAGCGCCACGGCGGAGGGGGACACAGGTCCGCGGCCGCGTTCAGGACCGAGGAGAGGCCGGAAAAGGTGGAGCGGGAGATAATCGGCGAGCTGGCCCGCGTGCTGGAGGATCTATAGATGGAGACCAGCGCGGCAAGGCTGCCCCTTAAGTGGCGCGACTCGGTGAGCGGGGTCCTCGTGGTGGACAAGCCCGCGGGCATCACCTCTTTCAAGACCGTGGAGAAGGTCAAGAGGATCACCGGCGCGTCCAAGGTGGGCCACACGGGCACCCTGGACCCCCACGCGACGGGAGTTCTGGTGCTCTGCTTCAACAGGGCCACCAAGATAGCCGCGTTCCTGACCAACTCCGACAAGAGCTACCACCTGGTGGTAAGGCTCGGGAAGGATACGGACACCCAGGACGGGGAGGGAGCGGTGGTCTCCACCTACTCGGGGGAGCCCTCCCCCGAGGAGGAGATAAGGGCCAAGGCCGCGGCCTTCAGGGGGGAGATACGCCAGAAGGTGCCGCTCTTCTCCGCGGCCAAGCACAAGGGCAGGCCCCTTTACTACTGGACCCGCAAGGG
>JARFUL010000143.1 GCA_029289015.1 Syntrophobacteria bacterium
CCCGAAAGCTCAAGGAATATATCATGCAACCCCGGGTGGAGGTGATGGTATCGAAATACCTGAGCAAGTCAGCGGCCATCTTCGGCGAGGTCAAATCCACCGCGGGCCGCGGCACCACCGGCCCCGGCAGCTATCCCCTGACGGGCAAGACGCGGCTTTTGGAGTTCATAACCACTCACGGAGGGCCCACCGCGCTGGCCGATCTATCCAACGTGGAGGTGATCCGCCAAGGGGCCAGGTACAAGATAAACCTCCACAGGACCCTCTTCAGGGGCGACATGTCCCAGAACGTGGTGCTGGACGCGGGCGACGTGATCCATCTCCCCAAGGTCACGGAAAAGGGAAACCGGGTCTACGTGTTCGGGGAAGTGAGGAAGCCGGGCGTCTTCAACTACCAGGACCGGATATCCCTGCTTGAAGTGATATCCAAGGCGGGAGGTCTCACCATGTATGCGGTGTCCGAGGACACCAAGGTGATCCGGGGCGACCCCACCCGGCCGGAGGTGCTCTCATCCAATCTCATCAAGCTAATTAGGCAGGGCAACCTCTCCCAGAACATCAACCTCGCGAACAACGACATTGTATACGTGCCCAGGGACAAGATAGGGGACGTCGCCCGGTTCCTGACCAAGATCGCGCCCATCCTCCATTTCGTCTTGTATCCCGCCGCGGTGAGGGACGCCTACATAGAGGAGGAGCGCGAGCTGCAGTTCTCCATTGGAGGGGGAGTTGCACCGGCTCGGTAAACCTGCCGACACCAGGGCCTAGATGAAGCAGTACGACTTCGATCTTCGAGACTACTGGCGCATAATCAAGAAGCGCAAGGTGATTATTATCCTCACCGTCTTGATTATCGGGGTCTTCTCCTTCGCGTTCGCGAAGATGCAGGCCCCCATCCCCCTCTACGAGACCTCGGCCAAGGTCAAGTTCGAGCAGTCCAGCTCCATGTCCGGCCTTTTCATCAAGACCCTCACCTTCTCGAGCTGGGACGCGCTCTCCACCCAGCTCAGCGTGGTCACCAGCTTCCCCGTGATGTCCAACGCGGCCAAAGAGCTCGGCCTGGTGGACAGGAACCTCTCCCTGGATCAGATCAGAAGATCCGAGGCCAATCTCAAGGTGATCATGTCTCTGCAGGCCGCGGTGCGCGCGGAGCAGGCGGCCAACACCTCCATAATCGACATCACCGCGACCTCGGCCAGCCCGGACATGGCCCAAAAGCTGGCCAACTCAACGGCCAGGGCCTACCACGACTACAACGTGCAGGAGGCCAACAAGAGGGCCATCGAGGCCACCAGCTTCATCAAGAACCAGGTGACCAAGGTCCGGGAGCGCCTCCAGGAGGCCGAGGACAAGGTGAGAAAGTTCCGGGAGGAGAACGCGCTCATAGCCGCGGACCTGGGGTCCTCCCGGGTGGCCAACCAGCTGGCCACGGTGGAGACGGAGCTCGACAAGACCCTGAGCCAGCTCAAGGCCGTAAACAGCCTCCTCAAGCAGCTCGAGTCCGGCAGGACCCTCCAGATGGATGCAGCCGTTGCCGCGGCCGGGCGCGAGGGCCAGCCGGCCAAGGGCGACGAGCCTACCTCCGGCCTGTTCCGGGTGGAGGAGATAAGCCCCAACCTCTCCAGGCTGAACAACCTCCTGCTGGACACCCTGATGAAGCGCAGGACCATGCTCATGGACCTCACGCCGGAGAACCCCGAGGTCCTCGCGTCGGAGCGTGAGGCCGAGGCCATAAAGAGGGAGATATTCGGAGAGCTCAAGGCGAGGCGGACCACCCTTCAGCGGCGCAGGAAGTTCCTGCTGGACAGGCTGGTGCAGATCAGGGCGAAGACCTCCCGGCTCCCGGAAAAGATGCTCACCATGGTTCGGCTCGAGCGGGAGGTCAGCCTCAACTCCGAGCTCTACACCCTGCTCAGCTCCAAGCTCCAGGAGGCCCTGATCCAGCTCTCCGAGCAGGTGGAGGAGGTGACCATAATCACCCCCGCGGTGAGGCCCTCCATACCCATCAACCCCCCCAGGATCGCGTCCAAGGCCACCGTGGGGCTGATAATAGGGCTCATCCTGGGCCTTATCTTCGCGTTCGTCTCCGAGACCCTGGACACCTCCATCGCCACGGTGGAGGACGTTGAAGAGTACCTGGGCCTGCCGGTGCTCGGCATGATCCCCTACCTCGAGAAGGGGGGCACCGTCGCGAAGGGGCTCTTTCGCAGGCACGGGGTCACCCCGCCGGAAGGTGTTCCCAGGGAAGGGCTCATGGAGATGATCTCCCACTACGCGCCCAAGTCGGTGATCTCCGAGTCCTTCAGAACCCTGAGGACCAACGTGGAATACATCTGCCGCAAGGAGGGGGTGAAGGTCTTCATCAACACCAGCTCCTCCCTGAGGGAGGGAAAGACCGCCAACTCCCTGAACCTGGCCATCTCCATGGCCCAGGCCGGCAAAAAGACCTGTCTCATAGAGGCCGACCTGAGAAGGCCCGGGGTGCACCGGGTGTTCAAGCTCCAAAGGGAGCCCGGCCTGAGCGACCTCCTCATGGGCGGGTACAAGATTCCGGACGTTATAAGGACCATCAACGACTTTCTCCTGGGCGGGTTCACCCTGGAGGAGATCACCGCGACCAGCGGCCTGGAGAACCTCCACATCATCACTGCGGGCGCCTCGGTGCTCAACCCGGCCGAGATTTTGGGCTCCCCCCAGATGATCGAGCTCCTCGAGCAGCTCAAAAAGGAGTACGACTTCGTTCTTTTGGACACCCCTCCCGTGCTCCCCGTTGCCGACACCACCATCCTGGCCCCCAAGGTGGACGGAACCCTCCTGATCTATCAGGTGGGGCAGATAGCCCGGGGGGTCCTGAAGCGGGCGAAGCTGCAGCTGGACAACGTCCGGGCCAACATGTACGGGATAATATTGAACAACGTGCGCGCGGAGACGAGCCCGGACTACTACCACTACCAGATGCGTTACTACTACGGGGAAGAGATGCCCGCGGCCAGGCCGGGCATCCTGGGCAGGCTCATGTTCTGGAGACGCACCGACCTGGGGCCCGCGACACCCAAGCCCGAAAGGCCCAAGGCTGTGGAGGAGCCCCCGCCCGCTGCTCCCGCCAGGAAATTTTCGAATATCGTCAAGATAGCTCTCTTGGTGCTGGCTCTTCTCGTTCTGGGGGTGGGATTGTACCTCAAGCTCTCCACCCGGCACGAGCCGCAGCCGAGGAGGCCCGCGGCCAAGGCCAAAACAAGGGCCAAAGCCGCGAGGGTGCGGGTGAAGAAGGCCAGGGCAAAAACCGGGAAGAGGGCGGTCCCAAAGGAACGCAAAATAGCTAAGGCCAGGGAAACAAAGAGCGCTGCCCCGGCCATAGCGGCCAAACCCCAGGGCAGCGCGGTGTCCAAAAAGCCGGCCCCAAAGCCCAGGGCCCGGGCCCTGGTAGCGGTTTCGCGCGGGGAAGAGGCCCGAGAGGCCGCGGCAAGGCCCGCGTCGTCCGTATCCGCAGCCGCGCCCTCCCGGGGTCTCTACCACCTTCAGCTCGGGGTGTTCAAATCATCGGACTCCGCAATACACCTTGCGGACGAGGTTGCGCACAGAGTGGGCACGCGGGCGAAGATAAACAGCTTCAGGAACAGGCAGGGTATAGAGATTTTCGTGGTCTACCTGGAAAAGAGGGTGGGCTACAGGGAGGGGCTCGGGACCGCGAAGGAGCTGCTCGCGAAGGGCTACGAGTCGATCATAGTCCACTACAGAAAAATCCCCGGCTCACGGGTATATCCCTAAACGGGCCCCTGGCTCCAAAGGAGATGGTCACAGGCCCCTCGGCCCTTCAGACATGAGGCCCTAATTGCGAAGAGCGGTTGAAAGCTACGGCGTCAGCAGGCCCCGCCTGATACAGTATGCTTTCTACGCGACGCTGATCGGCCTGGGACTGATCTTGGTGGTCTTCTTCGGCAAGGAGGAGGCCTCGTTGAGTCTGCTCATCGGCGGCGCGGCCGGGCTCGCGCTCCTCATCATCACCTTCCTCAACACCGAGTTCGTCATCTACCTCCTTATCCTGTCCATGCTGCTCTCCCCGGAGTTCGTGGTGGGCGGGGGAGGGCTCGCGGAGTCCCGCCAGGTGACCCTGAGGCTGGACGACATCATTCTCCTCCTCGTCTTCTTCGCGTGGTTCGCCAAGACCGCGATCAACAAGGACCTGGGGCTCTTTCTCAGGACCCCCCTGAACAGGCCCATGTTCATATACTCCGTCATCTTCCTCATCTCAACCTCCCTGGGCGTGTTCCTCGGCAACATCAGGGCCGCGTCCGGCTACTTCTACTGTTTGAAGTATATCGAGTACTTCTTCGTCTACTTCCTCGTGGTCAACAACCTCAGGGACGAGGCCCAGGCTGAAAGGTACTTCTGGGTGGCCGTGTTCACCTGCCTGGTGATCGCGGTCTACGCGATTGCCCAGATTCCCGCGGGCCAGCGGGTCACCGCGCCCTTCGAGGGCGCGCACGGCGAGCCCAACACCCTGGGCGGGTACCTCCTGTTCATGCTGGCCATCATGGGGGGGCTCCTCCTCAACATGCGCCGTCCCCTTCACCAGTTCCTTCTGTTTTCGGCCTCGGGCATCATGGCGGTACCCCTGCTCTACACCCTCAGCCGCTCCTCGTGGCTGGGGATGATACCGGTGGTTTTCGTCCTCTTTGTCTTCACGAGGAGAAAGCTCACGGTGATCATCGCGGTGCTCCTGGCCGTGGCCATCATCGGCATAGCCATGCCAGAAAAGGTCTCCACCCGCTTCATCAAGACCTTCCAGGGCAACGAGAACATCCGGGGCACGAGGAGGGTGGGCCCCTTTGTGCTGGACCAGTCGGCCTCGGACAGGGTAATGCACTACGAGGAGGCCCTCAAGGTCTGGCTGGAGGCCCCGGTTCTGGGCCACGGCGCGACGGGCGGCTTTATGGTGGACTCCCAGATAATCAGGGTAATGATGGAGGCGGGCGCCGCGGGGCTTTTGGCCTTCCTCTATCTCATATATCGTATCCACTTCCAGCTCAGGGAGAACTATCTAAAGCTCGAATCGGACCTGCACCGGGGGCTCTGCCTCGGGGTCTTGGCCGGGCTGTGGGGGCTGCTCTTTCACTCGCTGGGCGCGTCCACCTTTATAATAATCAGGGTCATGGAGCCGTTCTGGCTCATGGTGGCCATAACCATCTCCCTTCCCACCCTTTTGCCCGCCCCGAAAGTCAAGGAAGTTGAGGAAGAGCCCGACTGGCGGCGCTTCTCCATCACCAGGATGCACGGAAGGCATACGCCTTAGCTCTCATGAGCCCGCCTTCCAACTCAACCTTGATCCCTGAGGGGCCCCTATGAGCATTCACGCGGACAACCACGAGGAGATCGCCAGCCTGAAGACCAAGCTGGTCAGGTCCACGGGCATACTGGTGGTAAGGCAGGTGGTGCTCAGGACCATCGGGTTCCTGGGCAACGTGATCCTGGCCAGGATCCTCGCGCCCGAGGAGTTCGGCATCTTCGCGGTGGCCGCATTCGTGGTGGCCTTTTTCACCCTGATCGGCGAGGTGGGCCTGGGCGCGGCCCTCATCCAGAGAAAGGGGGAGCTCACCGAAGAGGAGATCCAGACAACCTTCACCATTCAGCAGGGCTTCTTCACCGTGCTCTTCCTGCTCATCTATCTCATCGCGCCCCAGATTCTCGGGTTTTACCCGGACCTGCCCCAGGGGTCCGAGTGGCTGGTGCGCGCGCTGGCGCTCAGCCTCCTCATCACCTCCCTTCGCACCGTGCCCACCATACTTCTCGAGCGGGAGCTCGCGTATGACAAGATCGCGAGGATAGAGGTGGCCGAGGTGCTGACCTACCAGGTGATCGCGGTGGCCAGGGCGGTGATGGGGCGGGGTAGAGGGGCCCTGGTTACCGCGGCCATCCTGAGGGGGGTGGCCGGGGTGATCATGGTCTTTATCTACGTGAAGTGGAAGCCCTCCTTCCACATCGACAACGGTGCGGCCAGGCGGCTCCTGGGCTTCGGCGTGCCCTACCAGCTCAGCAACTTCATCTATCTCGGCGCAGACGCGGTGGTGCCGGTGTTTGTGGCCATGGTGAAGGGGAGCTCCGCGGTGGGCTTCCTCACCTGGTCCAAGGCCTTTTCCCACATACCGCTCTTCATCACCAGCAGCTTCAGCCGGGCCGCGTTCCCCGCGTTTTCCAAGCTCCAGGAGAACAAGGACGCGCTCAAGGAATCCATCGTAAAGGCCATAGACCGGCTCAACCTGGTGATGGTGCCCCTCGCGGTCCTCATGGCCGCGCTCGGGCCCGAGCTGGTCAGAGTCATCTATACGGGCAAGTGGCTCCCCGGGATCAATGCCTACTACCTCTACCTCTGCGTTCCCCTGGTCGCGGGGCTCAGCGGCCCCCTGTATACCGCGATTTTGGCCCTGGGAAAGTCTCAGATCATCCTGGCCATCTCCATAACCCTCACTGTTCTGGAGTGGGCGTTCGGTGTGCCCCTCGTGCTCAAATATGGCTTTATGGGCATACCGCTGGGGCACGCGATTATACTCGTAATCCTATGCATATTATATTTAAAGGTGCTCAAGAAACATGGGGTTGCCCTAACATTGACGGACTTTCGATACCGCAACCTTGTTCTGGCCCTTTTTGTAGGAATAATCATATTCAAAATAAAATCTTATTTGCCGGTTACAATTATTGTTATAGTAGGTCTCTTTCTGGTAGGGCTTATCTTATACACTGCATTGATTTATATTTTCTGCCGCCAGCAATTCAACGAAGTGTATGAGCTGGTCAAAATAAAGATACTTGGAATTCAGCCTTAAGATAATCATGCTCTCACTTATCCATCCATTCACACCCGAGTCCTGCGGGGTAGATGAAAGCGACGTGCCCCGATTCTGGATACCCATTTTCAGCCAGCTCAAGGAGCTCGCGTCCAAGATGCATACCTCTTTTGAGGTGGTCTTTCTCGGCTCCGGCAGGGCCCGGCGGGAGATCGTGCACAACGGCCTTATGTTCCGCTTCTATCCCCGGGCGCTGAACCATCTAAGAGGCTTCGGCAGAGAGTGGTCGGTTTCGCTGCTAAAGAGAATGCTCATAAGCCCCCCGAAATACCCGCTCCTCTACGTCCCGTCAGGCGGGCTTGCCTATGCCATCGCGCTGATACTTAAAGCCATGAGGCGAAGATACCTCGTGATCATCGGGGGATACGTCCCCGAGGCCGGGAAGAAACAGCTGATGTATCTCAGGGGAGCGACCGGGGTGGTGGTGCAGACGAGAAAGCAGAGGGATATCTTCCTCGGCCACGGGGTAAGCCCCGCGCGAATCTTTGTGATCCCCAATTCCGTGGACAGCCTGCTCTTTCACGACGCAAACAAGAGCTACGGTCTGCTTGAGGGGCCCAGACTCCTCTACGTGGGAAGGCTGCTCCCCGGCAAAGGCGTGCTAAAAGCGGTTGAGATCTTTTTCGAGGTGCAAAAAGAGCTCCCCGGGGCCTACCTGGAGCTCATCGGCCCCGCGGCCGACCAGAAGTACCTCGATAGAATAACGGCATTCATCGAAGACAAGAGGATCGGGTCGAAAGTCGGCATCCTGGGGTCCATGGAACACTCCCGGCTGCAACCCTTTTTTTCGGGAGCAGACCTTCTCCTCCTGCCCAGCAGGTCCGAGTCCTTCGGAAAGGTGCTGATCGAGGCCATGGCCTGCGGCACGCCCCCCGTGGCCTTTAAGGGGAGCGGCGGCCCCGACGAGGTGATCAGCCACGGGGTCGACGGACTGCTGGTGGGCCCGGAAGACGCCGCGGCCAGGATAGTCGAACTGCTCAAAGACCCCGAAAGACTGAAAGAGATGGGTCTGAGCGGGGTCAAAAAGGTGGCGAGGGAGTTCTCCTACGAGATGGTAAGGGGGATGTGGGAGCGCGCGCTCAGGAGTTCCTTTCCCGCGCTGGGCCAGGCCCGCTGACGAGCTGGAGCATCTATGGCGTCTGCCCGAGGAGTCCGGTACGAAGGGTATGACCCCCACCCCGGGGGGGTGCACCGCATGGCGGTGGACGCGGTGGCCGCGGGCTCCTTGGTCCTTGATGTGGGGTGCGCGGTGGGCCACGTGGGTGAGGAGCTCAAGAGAAAAGGGTGCCGGGTGGTGGGGGTGGAGCCCGACGGGCACGCGGCCGCGAGGGCCCGGGGCAGGCTCGACGAAGTGGTTGAGAGCAGCGCGCAGCGGTTTCACCGTGAAGAGCTCCTGGGGAGCTTTGACGCGATCTTGCTCCTCGACGTCATAGAGCATACGCCGGAGCCGGCGGTGGTGTTGAACAACCTCATGAAATATCTCAATGAAAACGGCTTTTTCCTCATCTCGGTGCCCAACATCGCGCACTGGTCCACCCGGCTCATGCTATTTAGGGGCGATTTCACCTACGAAAACTACGGCATAATGGACAATTCTCACCTGAGGTTTTTTACCCTGCAAAGCCTCCTTGAGCTCCTCGGGGGCTCGGGGCTCGGGGTGGAGGAGATAAAATACTCCTTTTGGCCGGGTTCCCGGGACTACCGGCGCGGGCCGCTCGGCATACTGAGGAGGCTGGGGCTTCTCGTCCCCCTGGTGAAGAAGCTCGGCCCCAGGTGGCCCGGCCTCCTGTCCTACCAGTTTTTGGTCAAGGCGGTGGTCAGTGGGCCCCGGTGAGAACATAGAGGGCCTTGCCCCGGTCTCCGTGGTCATACCCACCTACAACGGCAGGGAGCTTCTGGCCCGGCATCTCCCCTCCGTGCTCGCCGCGGCCGGGGCCTACCGCGGCAGGGCCGAGGTCATCGTGGTGGACGACGGCTCCGCGGACGGGAGTGCGCGGTGGCTCGGGGAGGCCTTTCCCGGGGTGAGGGTGATCTCCCTTCCTGAAAACCGGGGTTTCGCCCGCGCGGCGAACAGGGGGGTGGAAGCCGCGCTCCATCCCCTTGTGATGCTCCTCAACAACGACGTCACCGTGGAGGAGGACTTTCTCGGCCCCCTGGTCGAGCGCATGGGAGACCCTGGCATATTCTCCGCCGCGGCCCTGATGAGGGACCCCGACAACCCCGAACGGGTGGAATCCATAACCAGGCTCGGGTGGGAGATGGGCTTTTTGGACACGGTGTGGCCCTCCCGGAGCGAGGTGGAAGTGTTCCCCGACGGCGGCGAAATATTCTACGCGTGCGGCGGCGCCGCGATGTACCGCAGGGAGCTCTTCCTCGGGCTCCGCGGCTTTGAGACCATCTACCACCCCTTCTACTGGGAGGACGCGGACCTCTGTTACCGGGCCTGGAAGATGGGGCTGAGAAGCGTTGTGTGCAGGGAAGCTGTGGTGTGGCACAGGCCGGGCCGGACCATAAAAAAGGTGACCCAATCCCAAAGGAGGGAGCTCATCCTGGAGAGGAACAGACTCATCTTCCAGTGGCGAAACATCTCGGACCCAGATATGCTGCTGGTCCACTTCTACTGGCTTTTTAGACATTTTTTTTGGCTCGTTAGAGAGAGAAACCGGCCCAAGCTGAGGAGTTGGGCCTCCGCGCTCGCGATGCTGCCCTTGGCCAGGACGCGTCTCTTGAGGGATGCGGCCCGCCAGGTGCTCTCCGATCGGGAGCTCGCGGCCCGGCTCAGCGGCCCGTATCATGGCTGAGGCGAGATTGTCACCCGAAAAGAGTAAAAAACGGCTCCTCGCGGTCTACCCCTTTACGCCGTATCCCCCGAACTTCGGCGCGAGGATTCGCTGCTTTGAGCTGCTCAAGCTCCTAAGGGAGCACTTTGAGGTGGAGGTGGCCGCGCTCATGTCCCATGAAGACGACCCGGCAATGCTCGAGAGGCTGAAGAGCAAGGTCAAGGGGGTCTTCGGGGTTCCTGCCCCCCGGGCTTTGCGCCTCACCGGGCGGGCGAAGCTGAGAAACATCCTCTCCCCCGTGCCCTGGGAGGTGCCCATAGCTTCCCCGGAGATGGAGCGGCTCGTGGGGGAGAGAAGCCGCGGCTACGACGTCCTGTTTCTGTTCTCAGCGAGGCTCTTACATCTGAGAAGCTTCTCCAGGAGCCCGGTGAATGTCCTGGACCTGGACGACATAGCCCACGTTGTCCTCTACCGGAGGCTCCGCCAGATGGACGGGATAAAGGCGCGGCTGGGCTACTCTATCGAGCTGGTGAAGACGCTCTTTTACGAGATCAAAAGGCTCGCGGGGTTCGACCTCGCGCTCACCGCGAGCGCGCTCGACCTTTCGAGGCTCGCGCGCTGGAACCGGAAGTTGCCCCTCAGGGTGGTGCCCAACGGGGTGGACCTCACGGCCTTCTCCTCAATCGGGCCGCGCGGTTCAGGGGGAGCCGCGCTCCTCTTTGTGGGCGCGCTGGACTTCAGGCCCAACGTCGTCGCGGCAAGGTGGCTGATGAAGGGAATATTCCCCAGGATAAAGGCGCGAATGGAGAACGCGAACCTCATGATGGTGGGCCGCAACCCTACCGAGGAGGTGCTCTCCTGGCGGGGGGACGGGGTGGAGGTGTTCGGGGACGTGCCGGATGTGCGGCCCTACCTCGAATCCTCAGATGTAGTGGTAACGCCGCTCACCATCGGGGGCGGCACCAGGATAAAGATCCTCGAGGCCGCGGCCGCGGGCAGGCCGGTGGTCTCCACCACCCTGGGGGCCGAGGGGCTGGGTTTCGTCCCCGGGAAGGAGATCGAGCTAGCGGACCGTGAGGACGAATTCGTGGCCAAGACCCTCGGGCTCCTCTCGGACCGGGACAGGGCCCAGAGAATCGCCCGCGCGGCACGGCATAAGGTAGAGAGAGAGTTCAGCTGGGACGAATCCCGCAGGAGGCTTGAACAGGCCCTTTCACCCTGGCTTTGAGGAGAGCCC
>JARFUL010000144.1 GCA_029289015.1 Syntrophobacteria bacterium
CAGATATCATACTTGTACCTCCAAGACCGACCAGGTTCGGATAAGGGATGATATCTACAGTTTCCACCGGGCTGGCAGCGCATGATTTTCCACCCTCTGTATGCCACTTTCGCTGACGGTGAAAAGCTCGAACAGGACAAATGACTGCCCTGTTAACCACCTGAAATTATTGCATAATTTTTTGGTGGGCCGTCAGGGAATCGAACCCCGAACCTATTGATTAAGAGTCAATTGCTCTGCCTAGTTGAGCTAACGGCCCGCGTGAGATAATTGTTTACACCAATTCAGATGACCAGACAAGGGTAAAATTTCGGTGGGAGCAAAAAACGGATTTTCTGCCTTGACGGAAAAAGATTAAATTAATATATTTATAGATTAAAGTTATGGACGAAAGCTGCAGTATAAATAGTTATAGGGGCCTGCCGGCAGATGTCGGTTTGTTCTGTCGCGAGGCTCAGTTCTCAGCCCGGGGGTTTTAGCCTTAAGCGGTGTAAGGTGCAGATGCGCTTAAGGGGCCCGGGGCGACCGGGCCCCAAATTTTTGCCAGAGAGGGGGTGGTCACATTGAAAGTAGTGAAGCTCAAGGGAGCCAACAGGGCAAGGACCAAGAAGAAGCTCATTGATTACTACCTGGAGCACATCCAGCCCAGCGGCTGCACCATGAAGGAGTTCCTCAGGAACTGTTCCCTAACCCACGGCGGCACCACGGCCGTTTACAAGGAGAAGTAAAAATGGAACCATCGGACCGAAGTAGCTCTTGAAGCGGGGGCAGAAAAGCTCCCGCTTCTTTTTTTGTGCCCAGCCAGCCCCTCCATGAACACGACCCCTAAAGATTCCGGCGCTTTTGCCCCTCTGCCGGGTTTGCGTTAGCACCCCGGATTTAGTATCCTGATAGCTGAAATTAAGCCCAAGACGGCTTGCCTTCAACAGCAGAGTCCCCAGATCATTCTCCGGGTAGTTCTCCGGGTAGCCTATGTCCCGGGATTATTTACCAGGGTGAAACCATGAAAAGACTATTAGTGTTGGCGATCGTGGCCGCGACCCTGTTCCTGGTTCTCGGCCGGGCCAACGCGGGCCCCGCGAAGCTCGAGTTCGTGGAGGTGGAGGCAAGGATCTTCGAGGACGGCAAGGCTTCGGTGCTCTACACGGTCCGCTACAGGGTCACGGGCGGCGAACTCCACGGCTTTTACTTCCAGGGCTGGGGCAGGGCCGCGGCTTGATTGTGGCGCTCTGTTTGGCGCGAGCTGTGCGAGAGGTGAACCCCTTAACAGGTTGAGGTGGTCCGATTATGGTCAGGGAAAACGCGGCGGGTGTCATGGATATGGTTCTCGGGCGCGCGCTCGTTATTTTTTTTGCCCTTACTCTGGCCCTCTTCGCGGGTCCGGGTTTCGCCGGAGAAAAATCAATGCTCCTCTCCGAGGACTTCACCTCCCTTGAGAACTGGAAGCCGCTAACCTTCCCCAAGATAAAGAGGCACACCAAATATTCCATTGAGACCCGGGGAAAGGAGAGCTTTCTCAGGGCCGAGGCCGACGCGTCCGCGAGCGCGCTGGTCTTCAAAAAGCGGTTCAACGTATACGAGTTTTCCAGGGTGAGGTGGCGCTGGAAGGTCACCTCGGTCTACAAAAAGGGGGACGCGACCAAAAAGGCAGGGGACGACTACCCCATGCGGGTCTATGTCATCTTCGAGTTCGACCCCCAAAAGGCCGGGTTCTTCGAAAAGCTCAAATACGACGCGGCGAGGCTCATCTACGGCGAGTATCCTCCCCACAGCTCGCTCAACTACATCTGGGCCAACCGCAGCCACAAGGAGAAGATCATCACCTCGAGCTACACCGGCCAGGTGAAGCTCATGGTCCTTGAGGAGGGAGCCCGGAGGGTGGGCGAGTGGGTCCTTGAAACCGCGGACATCCTCGCGGACTACAAGAGGGCCTTCGGAACCGCGCCCCCGGCCTTCGCCAGCCTGGCGCTCATGTGCGACTCGGACAACACCGGGGAGAGGGGTTTGGCGTACCTGGACTTCATCGAGGTGTTCAAATAGAAAAGCTCAGGGGAAAGCCTCACGAGAATATGGCGAACGCGTTGATCACGATCATGGAGACCGCGGCGGTGCCCTTGAGGATCGTGCCGATGAGCCTTCCCAGAAACGCGCCGTAGCCCACCCACGCGGCGTCGCCCATCCTGCGCTTCTCCAGCGCCGCGACCCCGAACGCGCCCCCGAAGGAGCCCATGAGCGCGCCGGGGATCGCGCCCAGGCCGAACGCGACCGGCGCGAGCATGATCGAGCCCACCGCGCCCCCCATGAGGGCCCCGAGCATGGCCTTTTTTGAGGAGCCGTACTTCTTCGCGCCCCACATTCCCGCTATCAGGTCGAGCCCCTCCGCGGCCAGGGTGATGACCAGGAGCACGACCAGGAGCTTCACGGTCACCCTCTCGAACCCGGTGGAGTAGGCATAGACCCCGGTGGAGGCCAGGATCACGAGGGTCCCGGGCATGCCCAGGACCACGAGCAAAAGCCCGGCCGCGAGAAACGCGAAGAGCACGATGGTTCCCAGTATGGCTAAGAGTGACATGGCAGGTGTATCTTACCCGAGCGCGAACCAGGGTTCAAGGCCGCGGCGGAGAGCCCGGGGGCCCGATATTCTCCTTGACACGGGGGTGCTAGGCGCCTAACATCTAAGTGATTACTCACTTACTTACCGGGCCGGGCGACCCGCGCGTCGCGGTAAATGACACGATAGAAAAAAGGGGCGCGAGAAGATGGCTGCCAGAAAGCGGCTCACCGCTGAGGAGCGCAGAGAAAAGATAATCAAGGCGTCCATGGCTCTCTTTTCCGAGAAGGGGTTCACCGCGACCACCACCAAGGAGATAGCCAGGTCCGCGGGCATCAGCGAATCCTTGATCTACAGCCACTTCAAGGACAAGCTCGCGCTTTACAAGGCCATCATCAACTGGAAGGTCGAGGAGGCGGTGCCCCTCTTCTGCGGCCTGAAGCTCGACGAGATAGAGGACGATAGAAAGCTCTTTCGCATCATCGTGTCCAATTTCGTCACCTACTACTCCAAGGACCTGGTCTTCATGCGGCTCAGCCTCTTCAGCGCGCTCCAGGACCAGGCGCTCACCAGGGCCTACATCTCGGGGCCTGTGAGACACTTCTACGAGTTCCTCGGCAGCTACATCGCCAAGCGGGTGGAGGAGGGCGCGCTCTGGCCCGTTGAGCCCAGGGTCGCGGCCCGTTGCCTGGTGGGCATGGTCATCTACTTCATCCAGCTAAGGGACATATACCACGACGAGACATTAAGCGACATCGATGACTCCCGGCTCATAGAGAACATAGTGGATATCTTCTGCCGGGGGGTACTGAAGGATTAGCCATGCACGACCTTGAAGCGCGCTACGAGAAGGTTCAGAGGCTCATAAAGGAGCTGGCCGAAAAGAGGGAGCCCTTTTTCGAGGAGGCCATACGGGACACCGGTTTTCCCCGGGAGACCTGCCAGATGGAGCTGGAGATGATTTTGGACCAGCTCGCGAGATTCTCGATCATGTCCAAGGTGTTCCAGGCCAGGCGGCCCATCGCGGGTGCCGGTGAGGAGGTCGCGCTGGTTTTGCCCTACAACGGGTCCTCGTGGCTCAACGTGGCCATTGTCTCCATATACCTCGTGGGCAACCCGGTGCGGGTGAAGTTCGCGTCCCGGGACTCCGGCATATCCGCGTTCACCGAGAGGCTCTATGAGCCCATCTTCGGCAGTGACATAAGGTTCGACTACTCTAGGGGCAGGGAGTTCTTCAGCAACGCGATCCACGCGAAAAACGTGCCCGCGCTGGTGGTCTTCGGCTCGGATGCGGTGGGGCTGCCCTATCTCGACGAGGTGCGCGCGCACAAAAAGAAGTTCGTGTTCGAGGGCCCGGGCAAGGACCCCTTCATAGTGCTCCCAGACGCAGACCTTGGCGCGGCCGCGGAAGAGCTCGCGTACTCGAAGTATCTCTACGCGGGCCAGACCTGCACCGCGCCGGAGAGGGTCTACCTCCACGACTCGATCCATGACGAGTTCCTTGAAATTTTGCTCGATTTGAGTAGAAAGGTGAGGGTGGGCGCGCCTGAAGACCCAAAGACCCAGATGGGGCCGGTCGCGAGCCCCCCCGCGGTTGAGAACATCAAGAGGCAGCTCAAGGACGCGGTGGCCAAGGGCGCGCGGATTGCGCTGGGGGGCCGGATCGAGGGCGGTCTCGTCTATCCCACCGTGGTGGTGGACGCGAACCACGACATGGAGGGAATGAGAAACGAGACCTTCGGCCCGGTCTGCTTCCTCATGAGGTTTCATGAGACCGACGAGGTCCTCGGGCTGGCGAAGGACAGCCGCTACGGCCTCAGGGCCACGGTGTACGGCAAGAGAGACGCCCGGGAGATCGCGACAGACCTGGTGGGCGAGCCCTACTGCCACGAGGTGGACGAGATGGCCTTCGGGGTCTTCGGCACCGTCGCGGTGAACGAGCCGCGCTCCAAATCCTGGATCGGGGCCTTTGTGGACAAGCCGGTGGGGGGCTACGGCCTCTCCGGCTGGATCTGGGAGACAAGGGGTGAAGAGTTCGTCACCAAGCAGGGCGCGAAGCTCCTCAGCCTTGAGACCTCCCTTGAGAGCTGATTAAATAATAGAGGGGCTCCCTGGGCCAGTGAGGCTCAACCCGAAGAAAAAAGCCGGCTCCCAGGGCCGGTTTGCTAGATGAGAATGAAAAGGAGAGACCGTGATGAAACTGGGAAGGCCCTACAGGGAGATGGCCACCACCTGCGAGACCCGGCCCACCAGGGAGAAGAGGGTGGTCTGGAACCGGTTCGAGTCCGAGCGCTTTGAGCACGGGAGGTTCCAGGTGAAGGTCCTCTCCAGAGATCTGATCGATTCCGCGGCCCGGCTCTGGCGGAACTCCTACCCGGAGCTCTACGGCTCCCCCCAAGAGTTCCTGTTTTTGCCCGAGAGGTATGAGGCCCATTTCGCGCTGGAAGAGACCTGGGACGATGACTACGACAAAAAGGTCTACTTAATGCCCGTGGTGGTGGAGCTCGAAACCCGGAAGGTGGTCTCAGCGTCGGTGCTCACCAAGTACGAGGGGAACCTCCAGGTGGAGTTCAGCTTCGCGGCCACCCTGCCCGAATACCGGCTGAAGGACATAACGGACAATCTCAGGATCGTCACCTGGAAGACCGCGATGGCCTCGGGCGCGGAGTACTTCACCACCTTCCTCGAGACCTGGCACGACATCACCCAGAAGTGGGTCATCAACTACGGGTGGAAGGTCGCGGGTATCTTCCCGGGCAACTTTGTCCGGTGGAAGCACCCGGACCAGGAGTACCGGGGGTGCACGGTCCACGCGTACCTCTTCGCGAACGAGGGGGAGAGGTTCGTGACCAGGCCCGAGGAGTGGTCCCTCACGCCGGAGATGAGGGAGATCTGGGAGACCCTCGACAGGGTGAACAAAAAGATCGCGCAACGCGGCACCATCCCCCCGTGGTATAAAGATTCCGAGTAGCGGACCTTAAAACAGCAGCGGCAAGCAGGAGGTTGAATGGACCTTTTCGATAAAATCGACTCTCTGGAAAAGATCGACGTGAGCCTGTTCAAGCACTTCTTCGTGTGCGGCGACCCGAGCGAGGAGAGGCTGAAGGTGGATTACTACCTCGACAGAAAGAGCGGCCATCTTCTGGCCAGGGTGCTCTTCGGCCGCATGGCCCAGGGCCCGCCCAACCACGCGCACGGGGGGGCCATCGCGGCGGTTCTGGACGAGGTCATGGGATTCACCGCGATGATGAACGGCCTTCCCGTGATGACCGCGAAGATCACCATAGAATACTTCGACCCGGTGAGGCTGGGGAATGATATCGCGGTGAAGGGGTGGATAGACAGGGTTGAGGAGAAGAAGGTGTTTATCAAGGCTGAGATGCTGGAGCGGGACGGCCGGGTCCTCACCTCGGCCGAGGGGCTGCTCATAGTTCAGAGCCTTGAGCGCATAAGAGAGCTGGGGACCATCAATCCCGAGATTCTGGAAAAGATACTCGCCATGGCGAAGGCGAGGAGCTACACTTAACCCGAAGGCCGCGGATCGAACGGGCCTTTGTTCCCTCCTGATTCCGAACAGCTTCCAACCCTGGAACCAACATCTATCAAGGAGCAGGCACGTGGCCCTTATAAAGGTTGACCCGGAAAAATGCGACATGGACGCAAGGTGCGTTGAGACCTGCCCGGTGCACATTTTGGCCCTGGACCCCGAAAAGGGGCCCGTGGTGAGGGAGGGAAGGGCGAAGTTCTGCATCGGGTGCGGGCACTGCGTCGCGGTGTGCGAGACGCGCGCGCTGGACAACGTGCGCAACCCCCTTAGCCAGCACTCTCCCATCTCCTCCTGGCCGCCCGTAAGCCCCGAAAGCACGCTTGAGCTGCTGAAGTCCCGGCGCTCCATACGCTGCTACAGGGAGGAGCCGGTGGACAAAAAGACCCTGGAAGAGCTGATGGAAGCCGCTAGGTGGGCTCCCGCGGGGCACAACATGAGGCACCTCTCCTATATCATCGTGGATGGAAGGGACGCGGTCCTCAGGGTCCTCGGGAAGGTGGTGGACTGGATGCGCGAGATGGTGGAGGCCCAGGACAGCCTCGCGCTCCACTACCACTTTGACGCGCTGGTCCGGGCCCACGAGCGGGGCGAGGACAGGATTTTGCGGGGCGCGCCCCAGTTGATCGTCGCGCACGCGCCCAAGGGTCTTTGGATAGCCCAGATAGACACCGCGCTGGCCCTGGAATACGTGGAACTCTACGCGGTGAGCCTGGGCCTCGGGACCTGCTGGGCCGGGTTCGTGCAGGTGTGCGCGGATTCCTCCCCCGGGCTCGGCGAGTTCCTCGGCATCCCGGAAGACCGGGCCATTACCGGCGTCATGATGGTGGGCTACCCCAGGTATACCTACCGGTCCATCCCTACGAGAGCGCCTTTGGACCTGAGCTGGATCGAGTAGGCGTTTTCCGCGTTTTGAATATCTAAGTCCAGTGAAAAACCTTCCCCAGCCGCGGGCCGGGCAGCATATTTAATAAATATAACCAGGGATTTACCAAGAGAAAAAAAGGAGCAGGACCATGGAGAAGGAATTCACCGCGATTCAGCAGATGATCAGTACGGTCACGGATTTCGTCATCAAATACAGTTTTCAGGTCATTGGCGCGATCATTATCCTGGTCATCGGGCTCTTTGTGGCCAGATGGGTGTCTAGGGTCGTATTCAGATTGTGCGAGAAGAAGGAGCTGGACATCACGCTCTCCCAGTTTCTGTCCAAGTCCGTGAATATCCTTATCCTGGGCTTCGTCGCGCTCATCGCGCTGGGCAAGTTCGGCATAACCATCGCTCCCTTTGTGGCCGCGCTCGGCGCGGGCGCGTTCGGCGCGAGCTTCGCTATCCAGGGCCCGCTCTCCAACTACGGCGCGGGGTTGGCCATCATAATCGGAAGGTACTTCACCGTGGGCGACACCATCATGGTCAAGGGTATCCTGGGTCTGGTGGAGGAGGTGAAGCTGGCCTACACCATTTTGGTGGACGAGGACGGGGTGAAGATAACCATCCCCAACAAGCACGTGGTGGGCGAGATCATCCACAACTCCGGGGAGCACAGGATAGTGGAGGCCAGGGTGGGCATCAGCTACTCCTCGGACCCCCAAAACGCGGTGGAGGTCATAGGCCGGGTCCTGGCCGGAGCTGAGGGGGTGGCTTCGGAGCCCGCGCCCCGGATAGGTATCGAGGAGTTCGCGGACTCGTCGGTAAACATAGGCTACCGCTACTGGGTTGAGACCGCGAAGTACTTCAGGACCTCCTACGAGATTAATATGGCGGTGAGGAACGGTTTGAAAGAGGCCCGCATAGAGATACCGTTCCCCCAGCGGGACGTGCACGTCATCTCCGAAGCCGCGGCCCAGCCCGCCGCGCTCTAGTCTCTTGGCCGAAAAAAACCGGCGTGATGGGAACCGCTCCCCCGTCACGCCGGCCCTCGGATATCCGCTCTTTTCAGCCTCTTAGGGAAGGACCTTGAATTCGATCCTCCTGTTCTTCGCGCGCCCAGCGCGGGTCGCGTTTGAGGCCGCGGGCTTCGAGAAGCCGTAGCCCTTCGCGGTGAGCTGCTTCACGTCAACCCCCCGGAAGATGAGGTAGTTCATCACCTCCCTGGCCCTGTTCTGGGAGAGCCGCGTGTTGAAGGGCCCGCTCCCCCGGTTGTCGGTGTGGCCCTGGACCTCCATCATGGACCCGGGGCTCCGCTTGATTATCTCCGCGGCCCTGTTCAGGGGCTCGTGATACATCTCCTTGATGTCCCACTTTCCCGTGTCGAAGCGGACATCAATGACCCAGCATCCCCTCTCGTCCACCCTCGCGCCCCTAAGGGTGCCCGGGCACCGGTCCTTCTCGTCGAGCACGCCGTCCAGGTCTGCGTCGGCCCTGGACTGGAAGAAGACCTCTTTGACGAACGCGGCCATATCCTCCTCGGTGTTTATGCTCGCGGCGCTGACGGAGAACCCGCACAGGCTGGTAAGGGCTATCTTGTTGAGCAGCTCCTCGCCCGCGGGGTCGTTCCCCACCACCACGGTGTAGATGCAGATCCTGTCGCCGTAGCGGTCCACCATCTTCCGGGCCGCATCGAGGGGCGAATCGTCCATCTCCTTGCCGTCGCTCACTATGATGACCGCTATCTGGCCGTGGGAGGCCTCGAGGTCCTGGGCGGCCGCGTCAATGGCCACGGTGAGGGGGCTGTCGCCCCCCGCTCCTCCCGCGGATTTCAGCGCGGCTTCGAGCCCCTCTTTGGTGTAGGGTTCGAGCCCGTAGACCAAAACCGTCTTCCTGCTAAACAGCGGGAATAGCTGGCCGAAGGTCCTGAGCGCTCCGCTCATTCTCAGCTCCGGGATGGACTGGTTCATCCGGCTTATGAAGTCCTTGGCAGCGCGGAGCTTCCCGTCCTGGCCCATGGAGCCGGACGCGTCCAGGATAACGAGAAAGTCGTTCACCCTCTGGGCGTAGGCCATCACCATTATGGGCTCGTATTCGGTGGTGGCCTTCTTGGGCCCGCAGCCCATAAGCAGGGTGAACATCATCAAGAAACAAATGGGGTAGAAAAGCTTCCTTGTCATAATGCGATCTCCTCTTTGGGCTGACAACCCCTTGGCCTGATGGATAAGGTATCTAGTATTGCCTAGATAAGAGCCTGATATACTTATATATTACTCCGCTTCTTTGAGGGATTTATCTATCTCCTTTTCCAGCCTTTCCAGCACCTTTTCCAGGATGGAGAAGGTCTTTTCCAGGTTCTTGTCCACGATCTCGTCCCTCTTCTTTTTCATTGCCCTCTTTCTCTGGGCCCTTGTGGATCTTGTGTCTGCGACCTCGTCCTTCATCGCGGCGACGAATCTCTTGAGCGCGGCCTCAACCTCCTTGACCTCTCCCCTCAGTTTCATGAGCTGCTCATTGCTCGCGGTCCTTAGAGCTGAAACTTTCCCTTCCAGCCTGCTTACCTTGTCTTCCAGCTCCCTTTGCTGGGCCTTGATAAGCTGGATCTCCCTGTCGGTCTCCACCATTTTGGGATAGCAGCCCGGAAGCCACAGAGCGATAAGGACCAAAACCAGGGTGAGTCTGGTAAAGCTCTTCATCTGAGATTCCTCTTTCAAAGGGTCAGGCGCCGCCCCTGCCGCCCTCGGGCTCCCCCGTATACTGGTAGTGGGTCGCGTCCAGGTTCAGCATTTTGCCCTCGAACCTGACACGGCCCCCGGGGACCGAGGTCAGTATATAGGCCGAGAGAGCGCCGTCTTCGTTGTGAACGGCCTTGAGGGAAGCCCTGTCCTGGCCCAGGTAGCCGGTCATCTCATCCGCAATTCTTGCCCCGTCCGCCCACGGGGCCACGCTGTGCCAGCCCGAAGAGACGTCGAGGTCGTAGCCGGGCAGCACGAGCACCAGGGCCTTGTAGATGTTGTCTGCGTGCACCTCGTAGAGTGTCGCGTCGGGATAGCGGACAAGGAGCGAATCCATAGAGGGTCTTTGCTCCTTGGGTATGGCTTTGATGCCGGCTCCCGAGCGGCCGAAAAATCTTTCGAGAATCACTTCGGAACCCCAGGACGTATTGTTTTTAGGGAGTGGGGCAGCTCTTTTCTTGGCGGCCCTTTTGCCTACCTGAAAAGCCCCTTGAGCCTGTCCGTGATCTCCCCGGTCTTCTTCTTTACGGTCTCGGTGGTCTTGCCCAGCTTGCCGCCCAGCTCCTTGATGAACTCCTTGGATCCTGTCGCGGTGGAGTAGGAGACCCTTCCCAGCTCTTTGAAGACCTCCTCCATGGTCTCCTCGAGGCCCATCTCCTTCTTCTTGCCTATGTCCTTGAGCTCGATGCGGGGCAGCGGGGTCTTCACGCCCTTGCCCCCGGTGAGGGTGGTGGCCAGGGTCACCGCGCCGTCCTCGAAGACCAGCCGGTCGATCACCACCTTCTTTGCGGGCTTTTCCGACTTTTTGGGCGCGGGCCCGGCCCCGGGCTTCTTGAGGTTGTCCAAAAAAGCGCTGAGGTTGGTCTTGCCCAGCCCCGCGACCTCGTAGGTGACGTCCGCGCCCTTGATCTTCACCTCCTTTACCCGGACCGTATCCTTGAGGAGCGAGCCCGTGTCCAAAGAGACGAAGATATTTCCCAGATAGATCATCCTGGGGGACTTGAAACCGGGAGGGTTGCCCAGCATGAAGCCGCTGAGGGAGAGGGTCCCGTCCATGATGGAGAGCCTGCACTTTTCCAGCCGGGTCTCCACCTTGAGCACGTCGCCCCCCGCCTCGTTGACCGCCTTTTCGATGATCCTGTCAATGAACACAAGCGCGCCGCCGGCTGCGAGGACGAGAATAAGCACCAGTCCGATCACACCATAGAGCACCTTTTTCATTCCACCTCCTCCTCAGACCGCTGACACAGGTGGACGGGTCCACCCCCGTTCAGCAGTTTTATGAGGTCCAATTACCAGGGTCATGGTTTCGGAAAAAACGAGAGAGCGCAGGCAAAGACGACTTGCACCGAACTCGGGTCGGGTGAAGCGGCTTAGAAAGCCGTATAATCTGTATTATAACACTGTAATGGAGCTATGTGGTAGGGGCAAATTGAAGATTTAGTGACCTAACCCACAGTATCGAGCAGCTTTCCCCAAAGATCGGTCTCAACCCCGAGGAACTTCACATTGGCCTCGTAGCTCCTCTGCGCGGAGATCATGGAGACCATCTCCTCCGAGAGATTGACGTTGGCCAGGTTGTGCGCGCTAGCGCCATTTATCGCGGCCATTTCCACTCCCCCTGAAGGCCCCGGAATATTTAAAGCCCATCCTTCTCTTAAAAGAATGGGCGGTAATAGATTTCAGCAGGTAGCCCCGCTGTCCCGGGGGGACCGGTGGCTTTGCGTCCCACTCTTGCGAGAGGTTTGCCTTTTTCTGATTATTCGTATCGGATGGTTCAAGAAAAAGTTGAGAACTATTTTGAACCTTTTTCCTCCCCCGCGCTGATCTGGCAATTTTCAGGATAAGAAGATATCATTGCCGGGAAGGTAGGCCCCGGGCTCATGCTCCCTTTTGCGCGCCGGGTGCCAGCTTTATGGGGGCTCGCGATGCTGCTTCACCACGAGTTCATAAAAACGGCCAAGAGATACGGCCCCAAGACCGCGATCATAGACAGGTATGCCCAGAGGAGCCTCACCTATTCCCAAACCCTTGCCGCGGTGCTGATTCTGGCCGCAAGGCTTGGGAGATTGCCGGATAAACACATAGGCATAATGATCCCCAACTCCGCGGGTGCCATACTTTCCATCCTCGGCACGCTCAGCGCGGGGAAGGTGCCTGTGATGATAAACTACGCGACCGGCGCGCTGGAGAACACCCGCTACGCCCAAGAGATGTGCGGCTTCGAAGCCACCGTCACCTCAAGAGCCCTCCTAGACAAGCTGGGTTGCGAGCCCTCGGGCTCCATGGTCTTCATCGAGGAGATGATGCGCGGGGTGAGCCTCTATGAGAAGATCAGGGCCGCGCTCTTGGCCCGGCTGCCCGCGGGGGTTATTCTGAGCCTTCTCCCCGGGTCCGAAATGGACGACGACGTGGTAATACTCTTCACCTCCGGCAGCGAAAAGCAGCCCAAGGGCGTAAGGCTGACCCACAGGAACATCGGCTCGAACGTGAACTCCATGACGCGGGCCCTCGACGTGGGCGCGCATGACGTGATGCTGTGCAACCTGCCCCTGTTCCACGTGTACGGCCACTCCGTCAACCTCTGGCTCCCCATCGCGTGCGGGATGACCATGGTCACCTGCGCCAACCCCCTGGAGTTCAGAAGGGTCACCGCGCTGATAAGAGAGGAGAAGGTAACGGTCCTCGGGGGCACGCCCTTCTTTCTCCGGGGATACCTCAAGAAGTCGGACCCCGGCGACTTTGACGGGCTGAGGCTCGTAATAGTGGGCGCGGACAAGGCCCCGGAGTCCCTCAGGAGGGGGTTCGAGGAGAAGCACGGCATAGAGATATACGAGGGCTACGGAACCACGGAAACGAGCCCGGTGGTCTCCGCAAACCTGCCGGGCGCCAACAGGCCCGGCTCCATCGGCCGGCCGATTCCCGGGGTTGAGGTCAAGATCGTGGACCTGGACACCGGCCAGGAGTTGCCCGCCGGATCCGAGGGCAAGATCATGGTGAAGGGTGATCTGGTGATGAAGGGCTACGTGCGCGACCCTGAAGAGACCCGCAACAGGATAAAGGACGGCTGGTACGACACCGGTGACATGGGGCTGCTGGACGAGGACGGGTATCTATGGCACAGGGGAAGGCTCAGGAGATTTGTAAAGATAGGCGGCGAGATGGTCTCCCTTGTAAGAACGGAAGATGTTCTCGAAGATGCTATTGCCCAGGGTGTTGAATACTGTGTAGTCGATATTCCAGATGATGTAAAAGGCGCGCAAATTGTAGCTGCAGTATCGAAAGAGATAAATGAGAAAGAAGTGCTGAAGAAAATGTCCGAAAGATTACATAATATTTCCCTGCCAAGACAGTTCGTTGTAATTGATGAATTACCAAAGATGGGCAGTGGCAAGGTTGACTTCAGGACAACAACTGAGATGGTAATGGAAATCCTAAGGGCAAGTAATAATGATTGAGTAAAGAGTTCACGTTTAACTTCCGTTTATATTCTTTCCAATATTGAAGATCATCTTATGAAATAGCCAAAATTGTCGTTGGTTTTTCTCCGACCGTATGATATATGAAGTCATAGCCATTGAAGTGGATATATAGTTAGAATTATCGACATAACAAAATTTTGGATGGTCTGGCGCCAGCCCGTGATACCCCATTTACGCTCTGTTCTGTTTGGTCAAAAATAAGCGTGCCGTAGAGCCAGCGCGGTTTAAGGTTTATCGCCCAAGTGCCGAATAGGAGTTAGGTTGAACAATACCGACGAAGATTACAATCGGCCGCGTTGTGCGCTGAAAGAATAGGACCAATGCGCAACGCATCACAGACCTTGCGGATCGTCTTGGGGTTCATGGGGCCGCTTTTTGTTGCGCGTGGAGATACCTCCGGGCTCACACTCCATCGGCATGACCTTAAAAGATATCGCGCAGCTGAAGAAGTTCCCTAAAGAGTGCGTGTTCATGGGGATCTACCACGAGGAGGATGACACCTTTCGCATCCCCCAGGGAGACCATGTGATCAAGGAGTGGGACACGGTCTTTTTGGTCTCCAAGTCCAAGTACATAACCCAGGCCACGAATCTGCTCATAAAGTAAGGATGATGCGCACCACCCCCGTTCATTGCGATGGCCGCGTGTTAGGATAGATTATGGCGATATCCCGCGCAAGAGGCTCCGGGCAGACCGGGCGCGCGTTCGATTTTTACCGCCGCGCCTAAAAACCCGGCATACTTTCGAAAGAGCATGGCAAAGAGACCCAAGACGTCCAAAAAGGCCAAGGCAAAGGCCGCGAAGAAGAAAGACGCGCCGGTCTACGAGATCGAGGTCTACGAGGACTGGTGCAAGAAGTGCGGCCTGTGCGAGGCCTTCTGCCCCCAAGAGGGCCTCGAAATGGACGAGGAGGGCAGGGTCCGGCTCGCGGACAGTTCAAAGTGCACCGGGTGCAGGCTCTGCGAGCTTCGCTGCCCCGATTTTGCCATCCGCGTAAAGGAGAAGAAAGCCCGAGAGGCCCAAGGATAGCTAAAATGGCTGAAAAGAGGCGTAAAAAAGCGAGCCCCAGGCTTCTCATGGGCAACGAAGCTGTGGTGGAGGCCGCGCTTGCTGTGGGGTGCACCTTCTTCGCGGGCTACCCCATTACCCCCTCCACGGAGATCGCGGAGCTCCTGGCCAGGAGGCTCCCCCAGGCGGGGGGCACCTTCATCCAGATGGAGGACGAGATCGCGAGCCTCGGCGCGGTGATAGGCGCGTCCATAGCGGGCGCGAAGGCCATGACCGCGACCAGCGGCCCGGGCTTCTCCCTGATGCAGGAGAACATCGGCTACGCGATCGTGGCGGAGGTGCCCTGCGTGATAGTGAACGTGATGAGGGGCGGCCCGAGCTCCGGGCTCCCCACCATGCCGGAGCAGGGGGACGTGATGCAGGCCCGCTGGGGCACCCACGGCGACCACCTCATGATCGTCCTGGCCGCGTCCACGGTGAGGGACTCCTTCGACGTGACGGTCCGCGCGTTCAACCTGGCCGAGAAGTTCCGCACCCCGGTGATCGTGCTCTCCGACGAGACGGTCGCGCACACGAGGGAGAAGGTGGTGCTCCCGGAAAAGGACGAGGTGGTTGTCGTGGAGCGCCCGCGGCCCCAGGTGCCCCCGGAGTGGTACATACCCTACGAGGACACCCCCTCCGGGGTGCCCGCGATGGCCCGCTGGGGCCAGGGGTACCGCAACCACGTCACCGGGCTTATTCACGATATCAGGGGCTTCCCCACCCAGCGGCCCGACGAGATCGCGCACTTCAAGTCCAGGCTGACCCGCAAGATCATCCAGCACATCGGTGAGATCACCTGGGTGGAGGAGTATTTTCTCGACAGCGCCGAGGTCGCGGTGGTGGCCTACGGCTCGGTGTTTCGGTCCGCGCTCAGCGCGGTGCGGGAGGCCCGAAAAGCGGGGGTAAAGGCCGGGCTTCTCAAGCTGGTGACGCTCTTCCCCTTTCCCGATGAAGAGATAAAAAGGCTCGCAAAAAAGAGCTCCCTCATCGTGGTGCCCGAGCTGAACCAGGGCCAGATCGCGAGGGAGGTGGAGCGGGCCGCCCGGGGCCTGTGCTCCGTGGAGAGGCTGGGCCGCATCGACGGCCGCCTCATCGGCCCGAAAGAGATTATTGAGCTTTTAACTGAGGTGAGCCATGCCTGAATATACCAAGCTGATCCATAGATACCTGCGCCACGACAAGAAGTTTCCCCACATCTGGTGCCCCGGGTGCGGCAACGGGATTCTTCTGGGCGCGATGATCAGGGCCATAGACCGCCTGGGCTACGACAAGGACGAGGTCGCGGTAATATCTGGGATAGGGTGCTCCTCGAGGCTTCCCGTGTACGTGGACTTTAACACCATGCACACCACCCACGGCCGCGCGCTCACCTTTGCCACCGGGGTGAAGCTCGCGAACCCGTCCCTTAATGTCATCGTGATAATGGGGGACGGCGACGCGATCGCGATAGGCGGCAACCATTTTATCCACGCGGCCCGCCGCAACCTCAACATCACCGCGGTCATCATGAACAACTCCATCTACGGCATGACCGGCGGCCAGTATTCCCCCACCACCCCCTACGGCGCCTATGCCTCCACCGCGCCATACCGCAACATAGAGCACGCGTTCTCCATCTCGGAGCTGGCCGTGTGCTCGGGCGCGGTCTTCGTGGGCCGGGGCACGGTGTACCACGTCCGGCTTCTGGACAGGCTCATCGAGCAGGCGTGCGCGAAGCGGGGCTTCTCCGTGGTGGAGGTGCTCACCCACTGCCACGTGCAGTACGGCCGCAGGAACGAGCTGGGGGGCCCGGTGGAGATGATGAAGATGCACAAGGAGAACGCGGTGAAGGTGGAAGACGCGGCCAAAATGTCTCCCAAGGAGCTAGAGGGCAAGTTCACCATCGGCGTGCTGGCGGACAGGGAAAAGCCCATCTACAACCAGGAGTACCAGGCCATCCGGGACAGGGCCGCAAGGGAGGCCGAAGGGAAGGAATAGGGGGGCCACCGGTGCGCTATGAGATAAGGCTGAGCGGCTCGGGAGGGCAGGGGCTGGTCCTCGCGGGCATAATCCTCGCGGAGGCCGCGGGGATCCATGACGCGCGGTTCGTGGCCCAGACCCAGAGCTACGGGACCGAGGCCAGGGGAGGCAAGTCGAGGAGCGACGTGGTCATCAGCGACGAGGAGATAGACTTCCCCCACGCTGAGAGCCTCGACTGCCTCGTGGCCATGAACCAGGACGCGTTCGACGGCTATTACAGGGAGCTCAAAAAGGGAGGCGTTTTGGTGGTGGACTCCACCCTGGTGGAGCAGACCGTAGCGCCCCACGCGCTGGAGTTCCCCTTCACCGAGCTCGCCCGGGAAAAGGTGGGCCGTGAGATCACCTCGACGATCATGGCGCTG
This sequence comes from Syntrophobacteria bacterium, assembly GCA_029289015.1. Lineage (GTDB taxonomy): Bacteria > Desulfobacterota > Syntrophobacteria > JARFUL01 > JARFUL01 > JARFUL01. The sequence goes on from JARFUL010000144.1 coordinate 16,611, forward strand.
GGCGCGCTGTCGGTTATCACGGGCAAGGTCTCCATGGCCGGGCTTACCCGCGCGGTGAAGGGGCGGGCGCCCGGGGGGACCGGCAAGATAAACCTCAAGGCCCTGAAGATGGGCGCGAAGATCGCGTCCGAATTATTGAAAGACCGTTGATTTTAATTTACCGGGTATCCATGCCCGGGCCCGCGCGGCCCCAGCCCTTCGGGTGATCATCTATTACGCGGGGCCGGCCGCCAGGAGGTCAGGCTATGATAGAGTATGTGTTCACCCTGGACAACGGCATGGCCCACAGGTTCGTGGTGGACCCGGACAGGGGCTATGGCCGGGCCCTATGCGACGCGGACCACGCGTGGTGGACGGACCTGGATTTTC
>JARFUL010000145.1 GCA_029289015.1 Syntrophobacteria bacterium
ATGACCAGAGTCAAGATCTGCGGCATGATGAGCCTTCACGACATTCAAATGTGTGTCCGCGGGGGCGCGGATTCCGTGGGTTTTGTCACCGAGTACCCCATACCGGTGCCCTGGAATATCTCCCGGGAGAGGGCGGCCGAGCTCGTGGCCATGGTCCCTCCGTTCATAACCACCACCGCGGTGGTGGGAGGCACGGTGGAGAACATGCTTAAAATCGCGCGCACGGTGCGGCCCAACTTTCTCCAGCTCCACGGCGACGAGACCCTGGAAGAGATCCGCTCGGTCTGCGGCGCGCTGAAGGAGACCGGCATCAAGGTGCTCAAGGCGCTGAGGATCAACGTGGATACGGGGGAGGCTCTCTTCTCCGTCAGCGACCCGGTTGAGGCCTCCGCGGTGCTGGCCGCGTCCGGCATCTCGGGCCTGGTGGTGGACTCCAGAACATCCTCGAGGCCCGCGGGCACGGGCGTGACTCTGGACTGGGACGTCATCAGGGAAATATCCGCGGCCATCAGCCTGCCGTTGATCCTCGCGGGCGGGCTCACGGTCCAGAACGTGGCCCGGGCCATTGAGCTGGTTCGTCCCTACGGGGTCGACGTTATCAGCGGCATTGAAGACGAGGCCGGCGTGAAGCGCGAGAACCTGGTCAGAGACTTTATAAGGGCTGCAAAGCACGCCCGGGTAAAAGATCGCCCTGAAGAGTGCTGATAGGACCTGAGAACCTGTGAAGATGAGACCCTATACATTCATGCTCGTGGCGGCAAGCCTCGACGGAAAGATATCCCCCAAGCGCAAGCCCGGGCAGAAGAACCCGGTGGGGCCGTCCCTCATCGATCCCGGGATCATGAAGTTCCACAATTCCCAGCGCGCGAGCGTGGACGGGATCATGGTGGGGCTGAACTGCATCCTCCTCGATGACTCGCGGCTCACCCTGAGAGAGACGTCGGGCAAGGGCCCCGTGCGCATCGTCCTGGACGGGCTCGCGGAGATGCCGTCCTTCGCGCGGGTCCTGGGCAGGGAAGCGCGAACAGTGGTGGCAGTGTCCAAAGACGCGCCCAAGGAGAGGGTGGACGCGTTCAAGAGCCGCGGCGCACAAATCATCGTCGCGGGGAAAGGCAAGTTCGTGGACCTTCCCGCGGTTCTATCCGAGCTCTACCACGGGTTCGGAATCCGGCGCCTGATGGTGGAAGGCGGCGGCACTGTGCACAGGTCCATGATCGCGAAGAACCTCTACGACGAGATAAGATTGATCGTCTGCCCGTTTGTGATCGGCGGCTCCACCTCGATTACCCCTGTGGAGAGGCGCGCGTTCTGGCCCCGGGAAACCGTGCCGAGATACCGGCTGGAAAAGAGTGAGGTCATGGGCGACTATCTGTACCTGGTCTATACACCCGAGAACGTAGGCTAGAGGGAATAACAGAATTCTGCCCCTGGATGACCCTTTTGTTTGCAGGCTTCTTTAAGATCGCATTCATTATAGAACGGAGGCACAGGGAGGACTATGGACAGTCAAGAAAAACGGTGGAGGGAATTTGGCGCGATCATTGTGCGTTTGACTCAAGGCAAAGACATCACCCGGGAGGAATCACGGGAGTGCTGGCGCCAGATCTGCGAGGAGGAGCAGTCCGAACTGCAGCAGGGCGCGTTTATCGCCGCGCTCAAGGCAAAGCCGGAGACCCCCGAGGAGATCGCGGGTACCTTCGAGGCCCTTTACGAATATGACACCCTCAAGGTGGAGGTGGAGACCCCCGAGCCCCTCATTGACAACTGCGGCACGGGCGCGGACACCCTGAAGACGTTCAACATCTCCACCGGCGCCGCGATCATGGCTTCCGCGTGCGGGCTCTACGTGGTCCGCCATGCCGCGCGCGCGATCTCTTCGAAATGCGGGGCCATCGACGTGGTGGAGGCCTTCGGCGTGAATGTGGAGTCTGCGCCCGAGGTGCCCAAAAAGTCCATCGAGAACGCGGGAATCTGCGCGTGGAACGCGTTCTTGCCCACGGTTCACCCGAAGACCCTGGCCCGGGTGCTCTCCCAGATCCGCTTCGGCTCCGCGATCAACCTCGTGGGGCCGCTCCTCAACCCCACCATGCCAGAGTACAAGGTCATGGGGGTGCCCAACCTCGAAATGATCGAAATCGAGGCGAGAACACTCCGGGAGCTCGGATTCAAGAGGGCCTTTGTGATGCACGGGCTCGACGACCATTCCGACGACGGCATGGACGAGGTCTCCACCCTTGGCACCACCCACGTCGCGGAGCTGAAGGAGGACGGCGGGATCGAGCAGTACACCTTCACCCCCGACGACTTCGGCATGAAGCGCGCCCGGTATGAAGAGCTGGCTTCCAGCGACCACGTGCACACCGACGCCATGACCCTTCTCCGGGTGCTCGCGGGCAAGGACGAAGGGCCCCGCAGCGACATCCTGTGCCTCAACACCGCGCCCCTGCTCTATGTCATGGGCAAGGCCAGGGACCTCAAGGAGGGCGTGGACATGGCCAGGGAGACCCTCGCGGACGGAAGCGCGGTGGCGAAGCTCAGGGACTGGGTCACCTGGCAGAACCACGAGCCTGAAGACGGCCTTCCCACGCTGGAAAAACTAATGGAGCAGATCTAAGAGGTGCTGGCTGCTCTTAGTGTGCAAACCCGAATCCGGGGACAGTTCGCGCACCCGCGGGGACTTTCGTTAGGATCGCTGAAGCCAAGGGGAGTGCTCCCTTTGGCTTTAGTCAACCACTGAAAAATATCCGCGCACGCGGCTGAGGTCTATTCATGGAAGTAAAATACTCCACCTGCTACTTCTGCACCAGCAGGGGCTGCGCGATGAAGGTCTATGTGGAGGCCGGGGAGATAAAAAAGGTCTCCGTAGACACCGACGCGCCGGTGACGCCGGGGGGTTTTTGCGTCCGGCCCACCCTGGCCAGAGACTACCAGAACCACCCCTTCAGGCTCAGCTTTCCCCTGAAACGCCGGTCCGCCCGCGGCGCGAACCACTGGGAGCAGATATCGTGGGACCGGGCCCTTGATGAGATAGCCGGTAAGCTGGCCCGTATCCGCGACCAGTACGGCGCGGAAGCCGTGGCCACGAGCTCGGGCACGGGCCGCGGCGCGGCCGACTTCGCGAAGACCCGCTTCATGAACCTCTTCGGCAGCCCCAACCGGTTCGGCGCGGTCACCATCTGCTACGGCCCCCGCTCCATGGTGTGGTACACCACCTTCGGGAGCTCCGTGGTCCCGGACCAAAAGCCCGGGAAGACGCAGATGATGGTCCTTTGGGGCCGCAACCCCCACGAGGGCGGCCCATCTTCGTGGCACAGCTTTCTCAAGGCGAAAAGCGCGGGCATGAGGACCATGGTGGTGGACCCGCGGCTAACGGAGCCCGCGCGGCGGGCCGACCTGTGGGTGCAGCTCAGGCCCGGAACCGACGTCGCGCTCGCGCTGGGGATGATGAACGTCATCATTGAAGAGAGGCTCTACCACGAGGAGTTCGTTAAGAGCCACACCTTTGGCTTTGCCGAGCTCAAAGAGCGCGCGAGCGAGTACACCGTGGAGCGCGTGGCCGGGATAACGGGGCTCTCGCCATACAAATTGGTAGAAATCGCGCGCTTCTTCGCCCAGCACCAGCCCCACAACATGGTGATCGGGGTGGCCGCGGAGCACAGCCCGCCCAACTCCATCCACGCGATACGCGCGATCAATATTTTGCGTGCGATCGTGGGCTCCATAGACACCGAGGGCGGCGGGCTCCTCGCTGGCCCGTGCCCGGGGTTCGTGCCCGACGCGGCCATGGAGCTCAACCACATGCTCCCCAAGGAGCAGCGGGCAAAGCAGATAGGCGCGGACAGGTTCCGTTTCCTGAGCTACCCCGGCTGGGAGCTGGTTGAAACGGAGCTTAAGAAGAGGTGGGGCGAGCGGCACCCCCTGGCCGCGTATCTCAACTGCATGGCCCACGCGCCCAGCGTTTTTCGCGCAATGCTCTCCGGGGAGCCCTACCCTGTCAAGGGACTGATAGTGTCCGCTAGCAACCCGCTTCTCTCCTTTGCGAACACCAGGCTCGTCTACGAGGCCCTGAAGGCTACGGAACTGCTCGTGACCTTTGACATCACCTGGACGCCCACCGCGCAGCTCTCCGACTATGTTCTGCCCGCGGCATGCTGGCTGGAGCGCCCGGACATGGGCAACTTCGCGTCCGTGGGCGCGTATCCCCTTGTCCAGATCGGGGAGGCCGCGGTTCCCTCCAGGGTGCCCGGGGAGTACGAGCGGCTCGACGACTACGAGTTCTGGCGGGGCCTCGGCACCAGGCTCGGCCAGGAAGAGCACTGGCCGTGGGAGACCTTCGAGGAGGTGTGGGAGTACCGCCTGAAAGAGATTATCGAGGAGCGGGGCAACGCTTCCCTTCGGGAGTTCATCCGGGAGAAGCGCTGGGCGCTGGAGCCTCCCAGGCCGGGAATCTGCCGGCAAGGGTCCCTGGCCACCCCTTCCGGCAAGGTGGAGCTCTACTCCACGATCCTCGAGCGGCTCGGCTACGACCCCCTGCCCCTATACATCGAGCCCGACATACCCGAGCACGTGAAGAAGAAGTACCCGCTGGTCAATATCAGCGGCCCCCGGGTAAGGCCGTACCATCACAGCGAGTTCCGGCACGTGGAGAGCTTTCGCAGGCAGCATCCCGACCCCATAGTCGAGATACCGGTGGACACGGCCCGCAAGAAGGGGATTGTGGACGGGGACTGGGTCTACATAGAGACGCCCCTGGGAAAGGTCAAGCAGCGCGCGAGGCTGAGCAGTGCGTTCAGCCCCGGGTATATCGTCACCCAGCACGCGTGGTGGTTCCCGGAAGAACCCGGGGAAGAGCCCTCGCTCCACGGTCTTTGGGAATCGAACATCAACGTCACCACGGACGACGACCCGGACAAGTGTGACCCCCTCTCCGGAGGGTGGCCCCTGAAAGGCCAGTATCTGCGCTGCAGGATCTCAAAAGCCTGACCCGCGGCCAAGAGGCCGAAGCGCGGGCCCTGCCGCAGATGCAATCTATGCGGCGCGGCCCTGGCGCCGCGCACCCGGAAACAACCCTTTGCCTCTATTTTCCCATTCCGCTAATATTAATTCTTAACCCGAGCAAACACTTGCGTGCCTGAAGATACCTCCTTGACCTTTTTTACCCACCCGGTGCCTGGGGGTGCTGTCAGGGAGAGCGGAGCGCACCGGGCAAACCGTATAGAGAGCGATCATGAAAGGGAGGTTGAAACGAGGAATGGCCCGAAAAACAGCCATGGTTCTTGCGGTCCTGCTGGCGCTCAGCGTTTCCGCGCTTGCGGGAGACCGGCCTCTTAAAGGATCCAGGGCCGAGGACGCCGGCACCCTGATCATTGCCCTGGACAGGAACTATCCCCCCTTCTCCGTGCTGGGTCCCCGCGGCGAGCCCACGGGCTTCCTGGTGGAGATGTGGCGGCTGTGGAGCAAGGCCACAGGCACCCGTATCCGGTTCCGCCCGAGCAGCTGGGCGGAGACCATCAGCGCGCTGAGGCGCGGCGAGGCGGACATCCACTTTGGCCTGTATAAAACCGAGGAGCGGGCCAGATGGATGGCATTCTCTTCTCCGGTCTATGAAGTCAAAACCGCGATCTACGCGCGGGCCGCGCGGGAAAAAACCTCCCTTTCCCTGGATAAGCTCAAGGGGCAGCGGGTGGGCGCGGTAAAAGGAACGTATCAGGAACAGTACCTGAAACAGCGCTACCCCGGGATCCAAACGGTCGGTTACGTTGACACGGAAAAAATGGTGGCCGCGATCCTAAAGCGCGAGATTCAGGCCCTTGTGGACGAAGTGCCGATCACAGAGGCGAATCTCAGCCGCTTGGGGCTCAGGGGGGCCCTGATACGCAGCGATAAAATCCTGTTCAGCAATTCTGTGCACGCGGGGGTGCTGAAAGGAAACCGGGAGCTGCTCGAGCGCATAAACGACGGGTTGAAAAAAATCCCCCCAAAAAAGCTGTACGAGCTGGAACATCGCTGGCTCCCCTACTCCGGGGATCGCTACTACTCAAAGCTGCAACGGGGGTTGCGGCTCTCGCGCGAGGAGAAGTCCTGGCTTGAAGCCCATCCCAAAATCAGGGTGGGCATCATGAATGCCTGGCCGCCGATGGATTTCGTGGACGAAAACCGCGCTCCCCAGGGCATCCGCGTGGAGAGCGAGGTAAACAGGGGCTCTACATTCTGGTTCGAGCTGCCTGTTTCATAAAAGAGGGGCCAGCCCCGAGACTCTCATAGAGCAAAAATATAGACGGGTTTACCTTTTTCGTTTTTAAGTTCATACTGGAAGACCGGCGCGACTACCAGGGAGGAACTGATAGAAATGGCCGATCAAGCGGGTTTCAAGGGGCGTGTCCTTGCTGTGGACGATGAGGAGCATATCACGGAGGTCATCAAGCTCCATCTGGAGAATAGAGGGTATGAAGTCTTCACCGCCAACTCCGGAGAGGAAGGCATCGAGGTATTCCAGGCGAAGAAACCCCAGGTGATTGTGCTGGACATCATGATGCCCGGGATGAATGGCCTCGATGTTCTGAAGAAGGTTGCCCAGCTCGATCCTGCGGTGGATGTAATCATGCTGACCGCGCTGGACGATACGATGCTGGCCCTGGAAGCCATCAGGCTGGGGGCATACGGCTATGTGACCAAGCCGATTAATATGGGCAGGCTGGAGGAATTAATAGCGGAAAAGATTGAAGCCAATTGATATAACGGCGTAGAACCCCGGGTGCTATCAGAAACATGATAGTTCTGCCACTGCTGTACGTTCCAGTTGTATTATAGGATTAACTTTGTCCCCAGGAAGGAAGTCTCGGTGTTCGGGTTTTTAAGAAGGCGGAAGAGCAAGCTCGACATTGAAAACAGGGTAATCAAGGCAGAAATCGCTCGTTCTAAAAGGTTCGGATTGAAGTTCGGCATTTTGTTGCTTGATGTTAAACATTCTGTTGAGAGAGGACTAAGCAGGCTGCTGCCGGGACAAACAATTTCTTATCGTACATTAGAAAAAAATCTGCGTTCATATGATAGAGTAATCATAACTTCTTTTAGAAGGTATTATATCATTCTTCCTCATACAGAGGTGGAAGGTATCTCTGTAGTAAAGGCAAGGATTTATAAAGTTGCAGAGGATAACAACTGGGGCGATGTATCAATCGGCGCCGCGGTCTATCCCGAAGATGGTAAAAGCCCGAAAGCCCTCCTGAATAGGGCCGCAGAAGGACTCCGCTAGCCACCGAGCGCACAAAAGCCCTGCTGGCCGGGCCCTGCTATTCCACTATCTCCAGTACCGCGCGCCTGCCTTTCTTCACAGTGGAGCAGTTGAGGATGGTCCTCATGGCCCTTGCTGTTCTTCCCCGCCTGCCGATGACCTTGCCCAGGTCTTCCTTCGCGACCCTGAGCTCGTATATGGAGGTGCTCTCCCCCTCAAGCTCCCTAACCTGGACCTCATCGGGATTGTCTACCAGCGCCTTGGCAATATAGGTGATGAGTTCCTTCATCGCGACCCCCTGGTGGGCTTTCCGAAGCGCCCTAGCTGCTTTTGAGCTTCAATGAAAACCTTGTGGTGTAGTGCAAACTTTTGTGGAGCCTCATCCGTCAGCACCTGAAAGTAGCGGTTACCGCGGGCAAATAATCGAAGGGTTGCGCGCCCAGACCCCGGTATTTCAGTTATCCTTGATGCCCGCGCCGGGCTCCTGCCCCGCCCCGTCAAACCACATCTCTTCCAGGTGGCTCCGAAGATGCATGCGCGCCCTATAGAGCATTACCCACAGATTGTTGGCTGAGATATTCATGATTTCGCAGATCCTCCTGCCCTCCAGCCCCTCGAGCTCCCTGAGGACAAAGACCTGGGCCAGCCGGGGAGGAAGCCTGTCCAGGCACCGGTGGAATATCTCGAAAAACTCCTTTTGCTCAAGAGAGTTGTGGGGATCGTGGTCCCACTTGGCCGGCCCGTGCACCCAGTTTCCGGCCCTGTCGAAAAAGTCCTCCGTTGAGCCGGTCCTGGAGTTTTGGGCGTTGAAAGCCCTCTCCCGGTTGAGCCTGCTGAAGTAATCATAGATCTTGTTCTTGAGGATGCTTATGAGCCAGGTCTTTTCTGAAGACCGTCCCTCGAAGCGGCCTATGGCCTCTATGGCCGCGAGAAAGGTCTCCTGGACGATCTCCTGGGCCACCTCCTCGTCCCGGACCCTCAGGAGGGCAAACCAGTACAGCGCATCGCCGTAGCGGTCCACCCAGGTCTCCGGGTCGAACCCCCGAAGGGAATCTATCTGTGAAATGCGGTTCCCGCTCATGTCTCCTCCAAAAACTCCCCCCTAAAAAATTCCTGAGCCCTGCTGTTCCGCGGTTAATACCGGCAAGCCGAATATCTCTTGGTGTTCACCTCGGCCTTGGCGTTAAACTGTTGCCGTCTAAATTCATAAGCTGCATCCGCGAGAACCCTATGGGCCCTGAAGAAGCTCCGCTATTTTTTCAGCCAGCTCTTTTTTGGAGACCGCGCCCACTATCTGCCCCACGAGCTCTCCCTGTTTGAAAAATAGAAGGCACGGCACGGTGCGAATGCCGTAGCGCGCTAAGATACCTGCATTTTCATCCACGTCCAGGTTGCCCACCGTGATCCGTCCTTCAAACTCCTTTATCAGGTCTTTGATTACCGGGGCCATGATGTGGCACGACCCGCACCACTCGGCCCGGAAGTTCACCACAAAGAGCTCTTTGGCCGCGAGCAGTTCGCGCTCAAAGCTCTCCTCGTCTAGGGTAATTTCCCGGGACCTAATCCTTTATGGATCTCTCTTCTAAGATGAGGGGTACACCTGAATCTCTGGTTACAGTGTCACCACCTGTAGGGGCAAGATGTGTGCCAGGGGGAGCCCGGGGGGCTGAATAGGATATTATTTAATTTATTTCAGGTGGTTAGAAAAGAATGGTAAGTACGGTTGGACCGGGGGGAATGTTAACAGTGCCCGTGATATTTCGCAGTGCCACGATATATCACGGGTCGGCGCGGGGCTCAGCCCATGCCTAGGCCCCTCTTTATCCCGAGCTTGCGCATGCGGGAGCGAAGGGTGCTCGGGTTGATGCCCAAGAGCACGGCCGCGCCCCTTTTGCCCTCTACTTTCCAGTTGGTCTCCTCGAGGGTGCGGATGATGTGGCTGCGCTGCACCTCGTCCAGGGTTTCCAGGCTCACGTCCCGGGGCCCGGCCTCCCCGAAAATATCGAGGAAATCATCCAGTTCGAGGACGGACCCTCGCGCGAGGATCACCGCCCTTTCGATGACGTTCTCCAGCTCCCGGACGTTGCCGGACCACTGGTAGGCCTCAAGGGCTTCCATCACCTTCTGGGGGATGTTGTCAATGGTCTTTCCCAGCGCGGTGCTGTACTTCTGGGAAAAGTGCCTCACAAGCAGCGAGATGTCTTTGCTGCGCTCCCTGAGCGGGGGGATGACAACGGGAAACACATGGAGCCTGTAGAAGAGGTCCTCCCTGAAACTGCCGGCTTCAACCTCCTTCTCCAGGTCCCTGTTGGTCGCGGCAATGAGGCGCACGTCAACCTTTATGGTGCGGGAGCCGCCCAGCCGCTCCAGCTCGCCCTCCTGGATGACCCTGAGCAGCTTGGACTGGAGCTCCAGGCTCAGGTCTCCGATCTCGTCCAGGAATATGGTGCCGTTGTTGGCCAGCTCGAACCTCCCCACCCTCTGGGCGAAGGCTCCGGTGAACGCGCCCTTCTCATGGCCGAAGAGCTCGCTCTCGATGAGGGTCTGTTGGAGCGCGGCGCAGTTCACCTTCACCAGGGGCCGGTCGTTCCTGGGGCTCAGGCTGTGGATCGCGCGGGCAAAGAGCTCCTTGCCCGTGCCCGTCTCACCCATGATGAGGACCGTCGCGTCGGTGGACGCGACCTGCTCCACCCTGCCCAGCACCCTCTTCATCACCTCGGAGCGGCCTATGATCTCCTCGAAGTTGTGGTTGAGCTTTATCTCCTCCTGGAGGTAGATGTTCTCCATCTCGAGCCTGTCCTTCAGCCGCTCCACCTGTCCCAGCGCGTCCCTCAGGTCATTTTGGGCCTGAACAAGCTCCCCGGTGCGCTCCTCCACCCGCACCTCCAGCTCGTCGTGGGCCTTCTTGAGCGCCATCTCCGCGCGCCTGCGGTCGGTAACGTCGCTCACCTGGGTGATGAAATACACTGGCTCGCCCCGCTCGTCCCGGACCAGGGAGCTGGCTACATGCGTCCATACCACCTGCGCATCCCTATCTAAGTGCCGCGCCTCAAAACTGGAGGACTCGATCTCTCCTGCCAGCGCCCGGCTGGCGAAGCTGCTGCACACGTGCTCATCATCCGGGTGCACGGTATCCTGGACCGCCATGCTTTCCAGCTCTTCCCTGGAGTAGCCGAGCATCCTGCACAGCACATCGTTGACCATGAGGTAGCGTCCCTCGGGGCTTACCAGGGTCATGCCCGTGTTTGCGTTCTCAAAGGCCTGACGGAAACGCTTCTCACTATGCCTGAGCTCTTCCTCCCTCTTTGCCAAATCTCTGAAGAGCAGATTGTAAGGGTTCCTGAGGCCGGTCTCTATGAGCGCCTTGTAGAGCAGGTAGAAGGAGATGATCTTCAGGTAGTGGCCAATCAGGTTGGACAGACCATACGCGTGGACGTAGTAAGTAAAGCTCAGCTCCGAGCCGATGGTCAGGACGATGGATGCCGCTATCATCATGAACACCCCGCGGTCAAACTCCTCACGCTTCTTAAACAGAGGGACGAGAGAGGCCAGGAGGATGAGACATATAACGTACTCGGAGATCTTCTTGAAGGGGGTCAGCCCCACCCCGTCCACGAAACAGACGGGGAAGACGTCGAGGTAAAATATGGACCCAAGCGCAAGTGACGTTACCAGGGCATACGCGGCGAATACCAGTTTGACTCTCAGCCTGCGCCTGAAGAACAGGGGCGCGATGAGCAAAGAGACGCTCTCGAGGTAGCGGGCCGCAATCCAGAGCTGGGTCGGCAGGTTGGCACTGGAGCCGTGAAATATATACATACCTTTGTAGCTCAAGGTATGGATGAGATCAATGATGCCGACGAAGAGATAGGCAATGCCGAGCAGGAGAAGATAGTTGTTGTCCAGGAACCTGCGCGAGTTCCACGCGACTATGAAGATGCCGCAGGCAACGATAATGCCGAAGATCTCGGCAATGCCGTGGAAGAGGAGGTAGCTGTAGAGGCTGGTGAGATAGATGCCCACCAGGACCAGGATGCCCAAAATGATGGTGATGGCGTGTGTTGGAAGAACTCTCTCTTTTTCCATATCCCTCTACCTTCTCTTTTGCAAAATATAAAACGGGCCGGGTTTAAGGGAATCCCCGCAATTCCGATTCAATGACCTAGCGCGCGGCACTGGAATCGCCCCTTGCAAGGGTTCTGAAACCACCCTGGAAAGGTCATGACTAAACCTCGAAGGAACCGCTAAATATAACAGCGCGCAATGAATCGAAGGTGTTACAAACGTATATTGATTTGGCCTGCTGGATTGAGATAATTGGGTCGGTTTGAGGGGTACATTAGCTTAAATATGGGCAGGATGCAACTAAAACCGTGAAATATCACGGGTGCTGCCCGGGCACGGGTCCAAGCCTCCTGACCCTGCGGACGGCTCCCGGCTCCCGGGCCGCGCTACTTGTGGGTCATGGTGTACACGCCGTCCCAGGAGTCGCCGGGGGGGTTGTCAAGATAGTGGCGTCACCGATCGATGTAGAGCCTGTAGTGGTAGTCGTTGGGGCTTAGATTGAGCGCGTCCTCTAAACAGGCCGATGCAAGGCTCCATTCGCACTTTCTATAGTATTTGAGCCCCTTTTCAAAGGCCAAGAGGGCCCTGTCCATATTGGGAAACGTCCTTTCGGTGTGGTGGTCGAGAGCTTCATAAACAGCCACCGGCCGGATCTTGCCCTTTTCCCGGATCAGGTCTATCTCGCGCAGCCGTGTCGGGTTCTTCAGGTTTCTGACGCAACCCTCGCACACCAGTATCTTGGTTCCATAGTACTTGTTCGCGCTCTCGAGCCTCGCGGCCAGG
>JARFUL010000146.1 GCA_029289015.1 Syntrophobacteria bacterium
GACCTCCACCCGGTCTGCGCTCAGGATACTCCTTGAGGACAAAAAGGAGCTTACCAGCGCGCTCGAGACGGTGAACCGTTTCGTGCTCCGGGACTCCACCGCGGGCTCCTTCGTAACCATGTTCATCTGCATGTACCGTCCCGCGGACCGCGGCCTCTCCTATGTGAACTGCGGGCACACCCCCTCTTTGCTCATCTCGGCCGACGGGGTGAGCGAGCTCGCGGAGGGGGGCACGGTTCTGGGCGCGTTCGACGGGGTCGACTACCCGCTGACCACCATAAACCTGGCCAGGGGAGACCTGATACTGATATACACCGACGGGCTCACCGAGGCCCGGTCCCTGTCCGGGGAGCTCTTCGGCTACGAGAGGCTGATGGAGATGGCCCAGGAGCTTCGCGGCATGGGTGCGACGGATGCCCTGGAAAAGATAAAGGAGACGCTCTTCTCCTTCTCCAGGCACACCCACCAGTCCGACGACATCACCCTGATTGTCCTGGGGGCTACATAGGATCTCCTCGCGCCGGGCCTACAGCTCCGGCGCTTTCCCCAGATCCCCCCTTGCCAGCTCAACGTTGTACGCGGCTTTGAGGATAACCTCCTCCCCGAAGTGGGGCCCGAGTATCTGGACGCCCACTGGGAGCCCGCGGCTGGTGAACCCCGCGGGGATGCTTATGCCCGGGATGCCCGCCAGGGACCCGGGGAGGGTGAAGACGTCGCTCAGATACATGGTCAAGGGGTCGTCCACCAGCTCTCCCAGCTTAAAGGCCGGGGTGGGGGCCACGGGGGCCGCGATAATGTCAACCTCTTTAAAGGCCTCCTTGAAGTCGTTCAGCACCAGGGTGCGCACCTGGGAGGCCTTGCGGTAGTATGCGTCGTAGTAGCCGCTGGAGAGCGCGTAGGTGCCGAGCACTATCCTCCTCTTCACCTCCGCGCCGAACCCCTTTGCCCTGGTGGCCTCGTACATCTCCCTCAGGCCCCTGTCCTCGTCCACCCTGAGCCCGTAGCGCACCCCGTCGTAGCGGGCCAGGTTGGAGGAGGCCTCTGCCGGCGCGATGATGTAGTAGGCCGCGACCGCGTAATCGGTGTGGGGCAAAGAGACCTCCTTCACCTCGGCCCCCGCGTCCTTGAGCATCTCAACCGCGCGCCGCACCAGCCCGGCCACCTCCGGGTCGACCCCCTCGCCGAAATACTCCCTCGGGAGCCCCACCTTGAGCCCGCCAAGCCCCGGGATGAGGCTCTCGGTGAAGTCGGGCACCTCAACCGGCGCACAGGTGGAGTCTTTGGGGTCGTGGCCCGAGATCACGTTCATCAAAATGGCCGCGTCCAGGACGTCTTTGGTGATGGGCCCCGCCTGGTCCAATGATGATGCAAAGGCCACGAGCCCGTAGCGGGAGACCCTGCCGTAGGTGGGCTTGAGCCCCACCACCCCGCAGTGGGACGCGGGCTGGCGTATTGAGCCGCCCGTGTCGGTGCCCAGGGACCCGATGCACTCCCCCGCGGCCACCGCCGCGGCGGACCCGCCGCTGGACCCGCCGGGGACCCTGTTCAGGTCCCAGGGGTTCTTGGTGGGGAAGAACCCGGAGTTCTCCGTGGAGGAGCCCATCGCGAACTCGTCCAGGTTGGTCTTGCCGATGATGACCGCGCCCGCGGACCGAAGCCGGGCCACGCAGGTCGCGTCAAAGGGCGGAACAAAGCCCTCGAGAATCCTTGAGCCGCAGGTGGTGCGCAGCCCCTTGGTGCAGATGATGTCCTTCACCGCGAGGGGAACCCCTAGCAGGGGCTTCTCCGGTGATTGCTCCTCTTTGTCTTTAAGGGCAGCGTCGTTAAGGGCCTCTTCGGCGTTCACGGTGATGAAGCTCCTCACCGAGCCCTCCACCCGCTCTATGCGGCCGAGCACCGAGGCGGTAACCTCCCTGGAGGTCACCTCCCGCTCCTCCAGCAGCTTTCGGCACCTGGCTATACTCAGATCGTAAAGCTCCATATCGTTGCCTCTCGGCCCGCGCGCGGGCTACCGGAAAAATCTCTTCCTGAGCTCCCTGATCTTCTTCCCGAGGGATTCGGCCCGGGATGCGGCCCTGGACGCGGAGCCGGTCATGGAGTCCATGATCACGGCCGCCATCTCGGACTGGGAAATCCCCCGGGCTCCCCCCAGGTCTTTCAAGACTATGTCGGGCATGGGTATGGTGAACTCCTGGTCGCGTTTTACGAAAAGGACCTTTCCGCCGGTAACCGTGAGCCTCGCGACCGTCACCCTCCTCTCTTTTTCGCCATTGGGAGCGCTCTTTTGCTTGGGTCTCTCCGCTGGCCCGGGGAGCCCGAGGTTCATATCCGGCCCATAGGTGAACTCCGGGCCGTGGATGCTCAGCTCCTCGATCTTCACCGGGTCATGCAAGAGGGATGAGACCTCACCCCTGGCAAGGACCCTGCGGACATAGAGGAGCCTTTCGCCGCGGTCGGCCCGCATGATGGTCAAACCCCTGAGCACCAGGGTGCCGCTGCGGAAGGAGACCTCGGCCCCCTCAAGGGTGGTGGGCAGGCCCAGGACCCTCTCGCCCCCCAGTTCGACCCCGTAGGCCACCAGATGGTCCACTAGCACGAACGCGGCAAAAGACGCGGCCGCGACCGCGAGCACCGCGCCGATAAAGAGAATCTTTAGGGTGCGCACCTCGGCTCTCTAGATGACTCTCGGTACGATGAAGGAGTCCGAGTCCTTCTCAGGCGCGTTGGACATGGTCTCTTCAGGGGCCAGGGATTCACCCGGCACGTCCTCCCGAAAAGGGGTTTTGAGCTCCACCGCGTGGAAGGTGGGGGCCACGTCTTCGGTGGGGACCTCTTTGAGCTTGTCCATGTACTCCAGCACCCTCGCGAGCTGGCCCGCGTAGGTCTCCTTCTCGTCCTCCGTGACCTTCAGCCTGGCCAGCTTGGCCACGTGTTCCACCTCTTCCTTGGTGATCCTCACTCTATCCTCTCCATTTCTCCGGGGTGCGATTCGGTCTCCACGAGCGGGGGGCTGAGGGGCTCCGGGGCCTCCACGGTCTTCCCCTTGGTGACCATGAAGAGAAAGAGCCTCCTACGCGCGGCCCCGTTGCCGTCGAAGCTGATCTTGCCCGTTACACCGCGGTACTCGTCCAGGGTGGCCAGCCCCTCCTTCAGGCCCCGGCGGCCGCTGAGCAGACGGTCCCGAATAAGGTAGAGGATCATCTTTACGGTGTCAAAGGTGTTGGCCTCGAGGAACTGGGGCTCGTACCCGTACGTGGATGAGAACCTCGCGACGAAGTTGGACACCGCGAGGTTGTCCACCTTCTTGTAGAAGCCGTCCACAAAGATCGCGCCCTCCATGAAGCGCCCGGCCTCCTTCACCAGCTTCTCGTCGTGCCACAGGCTGGTGCCGATGAGCCGGACCCCCTCCACGTCGTGGTAGAGGAGCTGCGGGATTATGAGCTGGGCCCTGGCCGGGCGGTCGGGCAGGAATATCGCGTCGAAGTCCACTATGGGCAGGGGCTCCTCGTCCTCGGCCGGGCTGGTTTCGACCGGCTCCTCTTTGGGGGTCCCTTCGTCGGTGGCCGCGGGCTCCTCGATCGCGGGGAACCCCCGTCCGCTCGCGGTGGGCCGCGGGTAGTAGAGCCCCACCAGCTTCTTGATCTCCTCGGAGAAGTCGGTCTTTCGGGGCCTGTATCCCTCCACCCCCTGGACCTTGCCGCCGAGCTCCCCCACCCGGTCCCAGAAGAGGTTCATCATCTCCCTGCCGTAGTGGTCTTTGGGGTAGAGCAGCGCGAACCTCTTGAGCCCCAGGCCGAGCACCGCGTAGTCCACCACCCTGTTCACCTGGTCGGAGGGGGTGAAGTAGTTCTGGAACACGAACCCGCCCTGGCTGGCGATATCCCTGTTTTGCGAGAGCACCACGATGGGGACCTTCAGCTCCTGGGCCTTCTGGGCCGCGCGCCTGGACGCGCTCACCGCGAGCGGGCCCACAATGGCCACGAGCCCCGGTATGG
>JARFUL010000147.1 GCA_029289015.1 Syntrophobacteria bacterium
TGGTGGAGCTCGTCCAGGATGTCCAGGGTGGGGAGCTTTCTGAAGAGGCCGGGGTCCGCGTACCCGCTCAACACGCCATAGTCGAACTTCTTTATGTTGAACCCCACCACCAGGTCGAGCTCCTTTAGCCTGGCCACCAGACTGGAAACATCCTCCTCGTAGAAGACCTCCGGCTCGAACCCCTCTTCCAGGAGCACCGCGACGGAAAGACCCATGAGATGGGGCTTGTTCCAGCCCCCCACCTCCTCCGCGAGCCTCTGGGTCTCCAGGTCGAAATACCCTATCCGCGCGGCCGCGCGCTCCTCTTTGGGCTTGGCGTAGGGCTCTGGCACCGTGCGGGGCTCTTCCCCGAGGCCAAGGGGCTTTTCCCCCAGAAGATAGCGGAGGGTCAAAACCGCCGCGTCCTTGTCCAGGGGCTTGTTCCCGGAGCCGCACTTGGGGGACTGGATGCACGAGGGGCACCCCTCCTCGCAATCGCAGGACTCGAGGAGATCAAGGGTCCTCTTCAGGAGCTCCTCAATGACGGAGAACCCCCTCGCGGCCAGCCCCACCCCGCCGGGGTAGCCGTCGTAGATGAAGACCGCGGGCCTCTTTACCTGGGGGTGGAGCGCGTGGGCTATGCCGCCCACGTCGTTGCGGTCGCAGAGCGCGAAGAGGGGGAAGAGAGAGATGGCCGCGTGCTCGAGCGCATGGATCCCGCCCATGAAGTGGCCCCCTGAGCGCGCGACCTCCCTTGCGACCTCGGGCTCCATCTCCATCCAGAGCCCCACCGTCTCGAACACGAGGGGCCCAAGGTTTAGCGGGGCCGAATCCAGGAGCTCGCCCGTGAAGAGCTTGCGCTTCTCGTAGCCCACCACCCTCTCCGTCACCTTGAGCCTGCCGAGCCGCGCGACAAAGGATTTCACCGGTTTTCCAGAGATGACCTCGAGGATCTCGGTCTCCTTCTCGCTGAGGGCCCTCGTGTAGTAGTTGACATCCCTCTGCACCAGGTGCACGTCCCTCTGGGCCACGTCGAGGCTCTTCACCAGGTACTGCTTTCCCCGGTGGAGGTAGAGAGCCCCCTCGTGGCACTCCTTGAAGACCCGGATGCCGTCGGACCGGCCCATGACCACCGGACCCTTCTTCGTCTCTTGGATCAGGGTGTAGGACTCGCCGATGGATCTCAGGTTCACCAGCCGCTGGGGCCTCTTCCGGGCCGAGAGCCAGAGCGCCTCGTCGTGGGCCTTTAAGAGCAGATTCTCCGTTTCAAGCTCGCTGAGAGCCTTCCTGTAGGCGGGAGAGTCGGGCAACTCTTCGTCCGTCTCTTTCAGGGGGAGCTCGCTGGCCGCGCAGGGGAGGTGCGCCTTGAGCACCTCGGTGTTCTCCGGGTCGAGGACCGCGGCCTCGAACCCCCGGCTCAGTATCTCCTCGGGGTGCTTCAAAAAGTACTGGTCCAGCGCGTCGGGCTGCGCGATAAGAACGATCGCGGCCTCCCTGCCCGCGCGGCCCACCCGGCCTCCCCGCTGCCAGGTGTTGATGATGGTGCCCGGGTAGCCCACCAGGATGCACACGTCCAGGGAGCCGATGTCCATGCCCATCTCCAGCGCGGAGGTGGAGATGACCCCGGCCATCTTCCCGCTCGCAAGCCCCTTCTCAATGGCCCTTCGCTCCTCGGGGAGGAACCCTGCCCTGTAGGAGCTCACCTTTTTCGTCAGGGACGGGGCCATCTGGGACACGGTCATATACATGATCTCCGTGGCCCTTCTCGACCGGGTGAACGCGATGGTCCTCAGCCCCCTTTTGGCCGCGGCCACGAAGAGCCTGGCCGCGGCCGTGGTCGCGGAGGTGTAGGGCTCCACGAACGCGATGTTTCTCCTCGCCCCGGGAGCGCCGGACTCGGTTATCACCCTGAAGGGTCTTCCCACCAGGGACTGGGCGAGCTCGCCGGGGTTGGCCACCGTCGCGGAGAGTAGAATATACTGGGGGCTCGCGCCGTAGTGCGCGAGGACCCTTTCGAGCCTCTTGAGCACCAGGGCCATGTGGCTGCCGAAGATGCCCCGGTATGCGTGGACCTCGTCTATCACCACCAGCTTGAGGTCCCTGAAGAAATCCTCCCAGAGGTGGTGGTAGGGGAGAAACGAGAAGTGGAGCATGTCCGGGTTGGTGATGATCACCCTGGGGGGCGCGTGGCGGATCTTCTTGCGCTTGTAGTCCGAGGTGTCGCCGTCGTAGACCGCTCCGCTGATGAGGGGCGCCTGGTCCTGGCCCCTGAGAAGGCCCAGCGCGTCGAGCTGGTCCCTCTCCAGCGCCTTCAGCGGAAATATGTAGAGCCCCCTCGCGCCCGGGTCTTTGAGGGTCATCTCGAGAAGCGAGAGGTTGTAGATCAGGGTCTTGCCGCTGGCAGTTGGGGTGGCCACCATCACGTCTTCGCCCCGGGTGGTGAATCTCAGGGCCTCGGCCTGGTGGGAGTAGAGCCTCTCTATGCCGAGACCCCGAAGCGCGTCAAGGGAAGGG
The DNA here is from genome assembly GCA_029289015.1 of Syntrophobacteria bacterium. Lineage (GTDB taxonomy): Bacteria > Desulfobacterota > Syntrophobacteria > JARFUL01 > JARFUL01 > JARFUL01. The sequence goes on from JARFUL010000147.1 coordinate 2,494, forward strand.
CCGCTGAGGCCCGCGTGATCGGCCGCGAACCGGACGGGCCGGCTCGGCTCCTCGAGCAGGGCCTTTAGCTCTGCCCCGTGGTCCGGGCCCAGACCCTTGAGAAAGCTGAGGTACGACCTCATGCCTCTTCAGCCCGGCACCCGGGGCAAACGGGCTTGGCGTCCATCAGTTCGGCCCGGGGCTCCATCACCCCCTCGCCGCAGACCGAGCAGAAGATCGTGGGGAATATCCGGGCCCTGGGCGGAGGGGCCACACTCCTGTGCTCCACCTTGAGGAGCTCCCCGTCGTCCCTTTCGGTAAGCACCTCGATGAACCCCTCGCGGTCCACGGTGCCGTCCTCTTTTGTGGGCTTGAGCCCATCGCCGGTGAACACCACCCGGACCGCCCTCCCCGACGGCCTCACCGCAAGGGTGAGCACCTGCTTGCCGTAGTCCTTGAGAAAGAGGTTGCCCTTGCCCATGGTGCAGCCGGTGAGGAGCTGGACCGCGTCCAGCGCGCACGAGTCGTTCTCAAAGATGCAGAAGATCTCCTCGTCCTTGGCCCTGGGCTCGCCCAGGGCTTCCATCGCGGCCTTTGCCAGCCTTACGCCTATCAAAAGCCCGGGGCAGAGGTGCCCGTGGAACGCGACCACGGCATCCATCGTCTCCTGGTCTATCTGACCCATCTCCTTGACTCCTTCGCGGTTTTTCTTCACCATAGCCCAAGGGGTTTTAGCGGTCAAGACGCGGCCCGGGGGCCTTTAAATGAAAATAAAATCAGCCGAGTTCATAACATCTGCGGTGAAGCCCTCCGGGTGGCCCGCGCACCACTTCCCGGAGGTCGCGTTCGCGGGCCGCTCCAATGTGGGCAAGTCGTCGCTCATCAACCGGCTGGTGAACCGCAAGAAGCTGGCCAAGATCTCGGGCACGCCCGGCCGCACCCGCACCATAAACTTCTTTCTCATCAACGAGAAAATCTGCTTCGTGGACCTCCCCGGCTACGGCTACGCGAAGGTCTCCAAGGCGGAGCGGGCCAAGTGGGGCCGCATGATAGAGACCTACCTCACCGAAAGGGCCAACCTCAAGGGGTTCATACTCATAATCGATTCCCGCCACGATCTCAGCCCCCTTGACGGGCAGATGGCCCATTTTCTCCATCACTACCAGATACCCTACCTCACCGTGGCCACAAAGGCGGACAAGCTCAAAAAGACCAGGCTTTCAAGGCAGATAGCCCGGCTAGCCGAAGAGATGGCCAGGGAGCGCGGGGAGGTGGTCCCATTCTCCGCGCTCACCGGAATGGGCGCGGCTGAGGTCTGGCGGTGGATATCAGAGGTCGCGGGCTTATAGGGGCCCCGGGGAACTTTGGCCTTGCCTCTTGGGTCTTTCGCCGGTTAAAATTGTTAATATAAATGGAAAATAGGAACTTTGCCGTCCCCTTTTCCCCCGTTTGAGGGATGATTAACTTCGAAAAAATCATTGAGCGGGTCCAGGAGAAACTCAAGGACTACGAGGTCTACAAGTTCGACCGCACCAAGGACAACGCTCTCAAGTCATTCTTCGACCTGGCCCAGGAGTACGCCACCCTGGAGGACATCTGCCAGGTCGCGTCCGCGGTGATAAGGGAATTCTTCTCCTTTAAGAGCCGCATCTACATAAGGAGCGAAGACCCCGGCAAGTTCGGTCTCGTGTGCAACAGCGACGAAGGGTTGGTGGAGAGCGGCGCGGGCCCGGTGGCCGAATACCTCACCGGCATGGCGGAGGAGTTCACCAGGGACCAATCGAGGTTCTACCCCATCCGGGGCAACGTGCTCAAGCTGGAAAAGCTCCCCTTCCCCGCGGCGGACGAGGTGCTGGGCTTTCTCGAGATCTACCCCGCCCACGACCTCTCCGAGGAGGACAGGTTCTACCTCCAGAAGTACGCCAACCGGTTGGGGTTCTCTCTGCACAACACCATGCTCGGGCTCAAGAACGTAAAGCATATAGCGTTCATAAACAGCCTCGTCGTCGACGTGGAGCACAACGTCATCCAGCCCAACATCTTCTTCAAGGTCTACCTCAAGAGGTTCAAGATGCACATCAACAAGAACGAGGAGGTGAAGCGCCACCTCGAAGAACTTCTGAAAAAGAGGGAGGAGATATCCAGGCAGGAGGGTCTCCTGGTGATGGACGAGCTGGAGGAGATAAACCACGCGCTCATGGAGGAGTTCAACAACATAGAGAAGCACTACATCAACACGTCCCTCTTCATGGAGTCGCTCTTCAGGAGGGACCACTTTGAGAAGGGCCAGTTCGTCCTGAAGAAGCGCAAGTGCAACTTCAACCGCGAGGTGGTCCAGCCCCAGCTGGAGAGGTACAGGGCAAGGTTCAAGGCCAGGGGCATAGAGGTGAACACGGAGTACTCGGGGGTCCCGGATGAGGACATAACCGCGTTCCTGGACGTGGGGCTCATCTCCCAGGTCTTTGCCAACCTCTTCTCCAACGCGATGAAGTATACCCAGGAGGTGAACTCCCAGAAGTATGTCTCCTACGGCTTCAACCTGGAGAAGGGGTTCTTCAGCCCCATGAGCGACGGCATCAAGTTCAACGTCTTCACCACAGGACCCAACCTGTCCCCCAAAGAGGCCCAGAAGCTATACGAGGAGGAGTTCAGGGGCGCGAACGCGAGGGGGGAGATGGGCACCGGCCACGGGCTCAACTTTGTCCGGGAGGTGATTACCATCCACGGCGGGGTCGTGGGGTACGAGCCCACTGAGATGGGGAACAACTTCTACTTCGTCCTGCCGCTGGAGAAGGATTGATTCCGCTCCTGGCGCGGCAAACACGTCATTTTTCTAAATCATAGCCGCTCAAAGAGCTTCGGGATATTTCCGTAATTATTTAATGGTTTTTTTAATTTATTGCGGACACGAGACATGGACAATAACGGGGAATCTAAACCTAAGGATGAGAGAGAAGACCTTCCGAAAATAGATGCTCTTTGCCTCTTCTTGGCGATTGTTTTTTCAGGATTTACCGTAGCCTACCTGTCAGTAATAACCAAAAGCCAAATTGACAATACTATTATTCCCCTGATTTTAATTCTGATCGCATCGATTATTATCGTCGGAGGAAAGGGAGCGGGGAGAATATTCAGCGCCAATCCAAGGTTCTCAAACTTTTATACCTCTATATTCATTATATTTTTGTGCCTTTCAATACTTCTCACCACATTGGGCCTAACCTCATGTAGCTCGTCTTCCGGAACAACCGAAGCTTCCCCGCAAAAAAGAGCGGCTGGCCCCCCCGGCATCCTCAAGAACGTTGCTGGGCCCGAAAACCCCGAGGATTACAGCTTCGTAGTCTTTGGCGACACCCGGACGGTCCTCTTTCTTGCCAAGGAAAAGAATAATAAAAAAGAGATCATGGAAGAGATAAGAAGGCGTTATAAGGAGAAAGAAGCCAAGCTGACGCCTGACGACGGCAACAACCTTGAATCATTCATAATAAATAAAGATAATCTAAGGGTCATATATAGAAAAGACAAGATGCAAAAAAGGTCGGAGTGGCCCCTTGAGATAAAAAGAGACGGCAAGAAAATCTATGATGGCGAGGCTCAAAACAAGATATACGCAAAAGTAATCGAGCTGTTGGGTGCCGCGCGCGCTGACGGCCGTGCCGACCTGGCCATCCACACTGGAGACCTGGTCCTTTGGTCCGGCCGCAAGGGAGAGGCCTACTGGGACGACTTCAATAGAAGGTTCTATGAAAAATTGAAGAAGAGGTGTTTCTCGGATAGGTTTTACCCGGTTGTCGGCAACCACGAGAACTGGGTGCACGAAGATGATGAAGACTACAACGACAAGACCAGGATGTTCTATAAGTATTTCAAGCACATTAAAACAGGTTCAGGGCACGATTACGCATTTGAATACGGGAGCGGCTACTTCATATTTCTCTGCACGGGAACCTATGCCGAGCGGACCGGGGCTTCGATATGGGAGTGTGAGGCCAGGCCCTATTTCCAGCAGGTCGGGTGGCTCAATGAAGTATTGGAAGAGGTCAAAAACAAAGAAGATATAAAACACCTCTTTGTCACGTATCATAAGCCTTCGTACACTCTTTCAGAGCACCCGCCGCTCCACAGCCGCTACGATATCTCGGGCCTGCTCTCCAAGTTCAAAAGAGAGATGAAGAGGAGCCGCGCTAGAGAGATCAGCGTCCTGGTATTCAACGGCCACAACCATACAACCGAGGTGTTCAAAAAAGAGGGCATCAGGTTCTTCGTGCTCGGCGGCGGCGGGGCCCCCCAGGACTTTAGCAGAAAAAAATGGCGGGATCAGCCAAAGGAGCTGTACTGGAAAAACGGCAGAGAGGAGAGATACACCTTTTTGCAGGTCGGGGTCATGAATGATAGGGTGGAATTCACGATGCATGAATTCCATCCTGCGGGAGAGGGAAGATTCAAATATATTAAAAGGACCCTTCGTGAGGTGCAGATCGGGGCCAAAAAGACCGCGGGCCTAAGGAGGGCCGCGTAGCCCTAAAAGAGAGCATATATTGAGCCTTTGTCTACTTTAGCGAACATCAGGGCCTAATGGACGATCTTAGACGAAATTCCACCCGCATGAAACGGGCCCTGCTCCTCTTCTTTGCGCTGCTGCTCATCTCATCGTGCGCCGCGCGCCCAAGTTTCACCAAAGAGGAGCTCGAGGCCAGAAGCCGGCCCGCGGCCGACCCGAACCTCGCCCGCCTGGTGGATATAACCCTGAAGCACGGCTACGACCTCAGGGACCACATCGTGCCCCGGACCCGTTATCTAATGCTGGAGCGCTCCCTGGGGGAGAAGATAGACCGGCGCTACTTTGAGGTGGAGTTCCAGGACGGCCTTCCCAGCTCTGTCTTCTTTCTTCTGAACGTGGGGTCAGGGGAGGCCACCAGGCTCGAGGAGTATCCCAAGAGGTCCAGGGAGAAGGTCCGGGAGTTCATGGCCGAGGAGGAGGCCCGGGGCGGGGTGGCCGCGTCCCTCAAGGTGGCCAAGACCCTCATGGTCAAGGACGCGTTCGCCCAAAAGAACGGCGCACTCATGTTCAGCCGGGGGGTGGTGCGTCTCGAACGCACGGACATCTTCGGGGCCGCGCACGAAAAGGGGACGCTCTACCGCTACTTCGGCCAGAGGGACATACCCGTGGCCGCGAGTGATATTGCGGCCGCGGACAAGGAGTTCGACGCAGAGGTAAGGAGGTTTCTTGAGGCCTACGACTGAGGAGGGCCGTTATGGTTGACCGCTACCTTGGCAGACGTCAAAAGCTTCTGAAAAAGGGCACGGGGTTCGACTGACTCCCCGGGTGCAGCGCCCCCGGTTGCAGGATTTTGGGGGTGAGGGTTCAGGTAACGGTGTTCGACCTCATCGCGCTTATGGATATGATGGCGCGCAAGGTGGGGGAGATCTTCGACGACGCGGTGGAGACCGGGGTCACCGAGACCGACTTCGGGTGGCCCTACAGGGCCTTCCACATGGTGGTGAAGAAGCCCTGCCCTTTCCTTGTAGGCGACCTGTGCGCGGTCCACCATGCCAAGCCGCTGGCGTGCAGGCTCTTCCCGGAGGCCTTCATAGTGAGGGAGAAGATCGAGGAGCTGCGCAGGCACCCGGAGTTCAGGTTCTTCCCCTGCGTTATCACGCCCCCGGTGCTGAGCGACGACGGCAGGGACGCGGTGATGGAGTTCGACGCGATGTGGCAGAGGGAGCGCGCGGTGTCCAACCACTTTGTGTTCGGCGCGCCAGCAGTTCTGGTGGACGCGCGGCGGCTCCCCAAAAAAGAGGAGGAGAGCCGCAACCTCTTCTCAAGCCCCGCGCTGCTCATGAAGGTCAAAGAGAGGGTTGCGCCCCTTGAATGCGGGGAGGTGAGGGAAAGGCTCCTGGCCCGGCTGTTGGACCGGAGCTTCGTCGCGAGGCTCCTACGGGAGAGCGAAACTCCCGGCATGATCTTCGAGGTAAGCACCGAGGGGTTTTTCCCGAAGCCGCACAGGCCCTCGCCGGCTCTCCACGCGAGGTATATCTAGGCCGGGTGGGTGGGCCGGAGGGTGTCAGGATATCTCCACCACCAGAAAGAGGTCCTGGCCAGGCGCGCCCAGCGCGTCCTTGAGCCTTAGCCTCGTGCCTTCCTTCACCCCTGCCGGCACCGTGACCCTGAACCTCTTCGGCTTTCCTGCCACCTCCACCTGCACCTGGATCTTCGCGCCCCTCTTGGCGCTCTCGGTGGATATGGGCAGCACCACGGTTTTTTCCGGAGACCGGGGAAGCTCCCTCGGGGACTCTTCCGCGCGGCTCACCAGGTAGTCCGCGGCCCTCTTGCCCACGTGCGCGAGCTTCCTTATCCCCCGACCCACGAGCTTTCCGGCCTCCTCCCAGAGCGAGATCTCGCGGCGCGCGGGAAAACCCTTTCCGGGGAAGCTCCTGCCAAAGGGCCCGATGAAGAAGACCCCGGCCATGAAGAACCCCCGGCCCTCGAAGAAGACCCGGTTTATATAGGACTCGTCGAAGCGCACCCCGGTCTTCTCGAACTCCCTCTTGAGGTCCGTGAACATCTGCGCGAAGGAGGGGTTGTTGAACAGGTCCTTGAGGATCTCCTCCTGGGAGTAGGTGAACCGGGTGTCTCTCGCGCCTATTCCGTCGAGGGTTTGGTCGTAGAGCCTTCTCTTTTCGGGGTCGCCGAGCACGCCGTAGGCCTCGTTCAGGGCCTTGAACTTCTCCTCTGCCCCGGGGTCGCCGGGGTTGCGGTCCGGGTGGTGCTCGAGCGCGAGCTTCCGGTAGACCCGCTTTATCTCCCCGGGGTTAGCATCGCGGCTTATCCCCAGAATCTCGTAGTAGTCCTTTATCGCGCGGTTGTTCATCGTTTCCTTCCCAAGGCTTTTTTGGTATCTGCCCGGCCGTATCAATGAATAGCACTACCTTTTGAGGGAGTCAACCCGGGGGCTTTTTAAGAGACCGAGGCAAAAAAAGGAGTACGGGGCATATTTTAACTCCTGATTTTTATTATAACTTTTACCAATTAGGTAGTAGATGGCATAGTAGGATTAATGAGAGAAACTCTTTCAAAGTGTTGATAAAAATCATTAGAGTGAATGGCGGCATCTTTAGCAAAATGTCATAATAGCCGAAAAAATGTAAAGTAAACTTGACAATAACCTTAGGCTTTCGGTACTCTGGCCAAAATCACGAATTTCCTACCAGAAGAGTCCCGAAATCTTTCCTTGAAAAGGAGAGGACCAATTATGTGGCAAGGTGACCAGCTCAAGAAAGAGCTGAAGGCCAAAGGTTTGTCTGCTTCCAGGCTAGCCAAAGAACTAGGAGTATCAAGAACTGCGGTCAGCGACTGGATAAAAGGGAGCATACCGAGAGGGCAACATCTCGTAAATATTTGTAGAGTCCTTAATGTCAGTCCTGAATTTTTTTTCTTAAAGGATAGCTCCGATATATCCATGCCGGTTCATCGTAAGAGATTAGCTGGAAGAATCAAAGAATCCGACAAAAATACATCTCTAGAACTTGCTGGTGAATACCTTAACTTTTTCAGAAACTCAAGACCACCTGTTTTGAAATTTGTAACACATATTTCAGATAAAGAAGAAGATCAGTTAGCATTAGCTAACAACATGAGAGAATTATCTGGTGTGGATTATTCTGATCCTATCGACTACCAACATGTATTTAAGCTTTATAAAGAACTTAGTATAGTAGCAATATTTAGGGATTTCCCAAAGTCAATTAAAAAGGCTTATGCTTTCCACAGTAACATAAATAATCATAGAGTGGTTTTTATAAACAATGACACACACCTAAATGACCTAATTTTTGCCTTGTTTCATGAAGCTATACATACAATTATCGACCCAAAAGATAGAGTGCAGACAGGATTTTATGAAGAGATAGAAGAAAAGTTTTGTGACAATGTTGCGGGGCTTATTCAGTTTCCCCCTGCTTACATAGACAGAATTGAAAAAGCTACTAAGGGACTACGCAAGGCGCAGAAGGTTACAACAGTTAAATTCTTTGCCAATGAATATAAGCATGCGACTTATGGGATTTCTAAAATAATTAGAGAAAGAAGACCTGGGGTCCTAGACGACATAAGTCCAA
>JARFUL010000148.1 GCA_029289015.1 Syntrophobacteria bacterium
CCGGGTCCTCCTGGTGAACGGCGACCTGGGCTCCCTGCCCCTTGCCAGCGGGCTCTTCGGGCTTGCCCTGGGTAACTGCGTCTTCAGCATCGTATTTGACAAAGGACGGGCCCTTGGCGAGGTGCTGAGGGTCCTCAGGCCCGGCGGCACGTTGATCTTCTGTGATCTCGCGGCCAGAGAGCCCATCGGGCCGGAGCTAAAAGACGACCCCGCGGCCTGGGCCTTCTGCACCGCGGGGGCCCTCGAGGCAGCCGGATATGTGGGGCTGCTCGAGGGGTCCGGATTCGTGGGGGTGGACGCTCAAGCCCTGGAGGACCACGGCCCTTTTGCCAGCTACAGTTTCCTGGCTTTAAAACCGCGCTGAGTTGCGCCTTGGCCGCGGCCTGTGCTATAAAAAATGGAGCTTCATCACCTTCCTTAGAAAGGAGCGCGCCATGAAACGAAAGGCCTCCTTCCGACTGTTCGTCACCTCGAGGAAAGAACTTTTCGTTCACGACGTGGTGGGCCACACCCTCTCCCTGGTGGAGCTGGAGGGTGAGCCCATAGACTACGTTCCCGGGGTCGCCGGGGAGTTCGTATCCCGCAGGTCCGTGGGCTTTCATGACCGAAAGCGCGGCTTCGGGCCCATGCAGGGATACGCGATCACCCACTACCAGCACGGCTCCGTGTACAGCCGGTTCGAGGGCTTCCGTGACGGCTCCACCCGCGTCACCAAGGGGACGTGGGAGACCTACAAGGGCACCGGTGAACTCTTCAACATCCGCGGCCGGGGCTCCTTCAATGTGCGGCCCTTGCCCGAGGACGAGCCCGGCGACTTCATCCTCGAGATGGAGGGCGACTACGAGCTCTAGGGGGCCGCGCTCAACCTGAGGCCGTATCTCTTTGCCCAGGACTCGGCCCTGGCTCTCGTGAGGGAGCGGGCCAGGTACATCTCCCTGAAATCCGGCTCCATGAGAAGGGCCAGGACGTTGGGCAGGTGTCCGTATAACCCGGTGTCGTCAATCCCCTTTATCTCGTCTATGAAGGAGCGCGAGAGCGCGTGCGCGGCCCTGTGCACGGTGGGAGGGCCGCGGTCGCACCTCTTTACGGAGTAGAGCTGGCGGCAGGAGAAGGGTCTTTGTTCGTAGACGAGGCAGAGGTCTCTTTGGTCCAAAAACGCGCACCGGACCCGGGACCCTTTGCCCCTCTTCTTTTTGTCCCTGAGAAGTCTCTTTCTGAGCCTCTTTTGCACCGGGGGCTCAAGCCCTTCGAGCGCGCTAAGAACGTTGAGCCCCTCGAGGGTGGTCATGTCCATGCGGCCCACGTCGATGCAGCAATCCGCGCACCCGGGCCTGCAGGCCGCCTCAAGGAGGAAGCCCCGGGCCGCGTCCTCGAACCGCTGGTACGCGGAAAACAGCTTTTCGAACCTCTCCTCCATCTTGCGCGTATCGCTCAACCCCTCCCGGATCGCGGGAGGGCCTAAAGCGTCACCACTTTGTCAGCCTCCCTGAGCACCTCGCAGAGGTCGTCCATGAAGGCCATGGGACACTGTGCCGAGCCAGTCCTGCCACGGGACTGGAGGCAGACCCCTCAGACGAGGAGCTCCCCGCCCGAGTCGGTGAAGGAGTCGGCCTGGCCGTTGATGTCGAAGTCCCCGGTGGTGCGCTCCCTGAACTCCACCCCCCCGGCCCAGCATGAATACGGTCACCTCGTCACCCTTGCCCAGGGCCACGTTGGCGAATCTGAAGCCGTTGTATATGGTCTCCGCGCCGTCGGTGGAGATAACGATAGCCCACTTCATCCGCGTCACCTCCGCGTAAATGCTATTTGCCTTTCCAGGTGGGCTTGCGCTTGTTCAGAAACGCGTCCACCCCCTCCTTCGCGTCCTCGGTGAGGCACAGCCCCGTGAATACCTCGCTCCCGTAGTCGAGGCCCCAGAGATAGTCCATGTCCTCCGAGGTATAAAGCGCCCTCTTGCCCGTCTTGAGCGCGAGGGGGCTCTTTTTGGCCAGGTTCTTCACGAACTTGAGGGTCTCCTCCTCCAGGTCGCTAAGGGGTACCACCCTGTTCACCAGCCCCAGCCGGGCCGCCTCCTTGCTGTTGATCATCTCGCCGCAGAAGAGAAGCTCCAGCGCCTTCTTTCTGCCCACGGACCTCCTCAGCGCGAACCCCGGGCCTAAGCAGAAGAGCCCGATGTTTATCGCGGTGGTGCCTATCATCGCGTCCTCCGAGGCCACAGCTAGGTCGCACGCGTGCACGAGGCCCGCGCCGTTGGCCACCGCGTAGCCTTGGACCTGGGCCACCACCACCTTGTCCATCCGGGCTATGGTATGGTTGTGCTTGTCCATCCAGGTGACCCACTCCAGCATCTCAAGCGCGGACTTGCCCTCCATCTCGGTGACGTCTATCCCCGCGCAAAACGACTTGCCCTCTCCCTTGACCACCACCACCAGGACCTCGTCGTCCCCGTCGAAGCTCGTGAGCGCGTCGTTGAGCTCCTTGGCCAGGGTGAGGTTGAAGGTGTTGAGGCTCTTCGGCCGGTTAAGGGTAATGAATCCGATCCCGTCCCTCTTCTCCGCAACGACCGTTTCATACGCCAAATGGAATCCCCCCTTTCTTTGGTTTTGGTTTCCCGGATTAAAAAATTCTCCCGGTTATCTCTCCCTAAGTAAAGCAAGGAATGAAAAAAGTGCACGTGAGGGCCCGCTCAGCCGGACGGCTCCGGCTCCCCGGGGTCTTCATGCCCGGGCACAATGAGCTCCGGGTGCACCCTGGTGAGCGCGCGGTAGATGTTTCCCCTCACGTTGGGGTTGTCGCGGTAGAGGCCCGCGAGGAGATCCCGGACCCTGGTCCTCTCGGAGTTTTGGGCGCTGGGGCAGGGATTGGGGTACTCCCCGAGCCCGAGCTTCTTCGCGGCCGCGCTGACCCTGGGCCTGTCCAGGAGGATCATGGGGCGCACTATGGTGATCCGGCCCCCGAAGAGCTCCTGCTTGGGGAGCATGGTGGAGGCCTGGCCCGTATAGAGGACGTTGAGGAAGAAGGTCTCGATGAGGTCGTCCATGCTGTGGCCCAGCGCGACCTTGGTGCAGCCCAGCTCCCGGGCCGTTTCAAAGAGCAGCTTCCTCCTGAG
>JARFUL010000149.1 GCA_029289015.1 Syntrophobacteria bacterium
CTCGAACCTCTCCAGGGAGACCTCCCTGACCCTCCTCCATATGTTGACCGCGCTCTCCTCGCCCTCTTCCAGGTTCCTGAATGCCTCCCTCGCGCCCTCGGTCACCCCGGGGTTGTCCGCCTCCTCCCTCCGGGCCGCGACGTAGTGGTCCATGAACCCCTCGAGGGTGATCTTGGATATCTCGTCCCCCGAGAGCCCCCTCAGCCGGTGGATGATGTAGCCGAAGGAGGTGCCCCAGTCGCCCAGGTGGTTTATGCCCACCACCTCGTAGCCGTTTGCGGCCAGGATCTTGGTGAGCGCGCTGCCGATCATGGTGGAGCGGATGTGGTGAAACGCGAAGGGCTTCGCGATGTTGGGGGAGGAGTAGTCCACCACCGCTCTCTTGCCCTCGTGGTCGCGGTTGAAGCCGAAGGGCCGCGTGCCCTCCTCCATTTCATTCAGGATAGCCCCCATAAGGGACTGGGGGTTGAGGGTCACGTTTACGTAACCCCCCACCTGGGCCACCTTTTCCATGGGAGGGAACGGGTCAACCCTCGAGGCTATCTCCTCGGCTATCCTGTTGGGGGGCTTTTTGAACCTCTTGGCCAGCTTGAAGCAGGGCAACGCATAATCGCCAAACGACGGGTCCTGCGGAACCTCTAAAAGAGCGGATATTTCATCGTCCGGCAAGCCTGTGGCACCGGAAAGGCTTTTAACAACTATGTTCTTCGCGTCTTCAACCTTCATCTAGTGGTAGCTCTTCTCCCTCGCGGTTGGAAATAGCGGCTCAACTCTCACCCTCCGCCTCTTCGGGCGAGTCCTTGATGGTTAGGTCCCTGGTGTACTCGGGGCACTTGATGGGGCCGCCGGACTGGTAGGAGAATTTCTTGTTGCAGTCTGCCCGCCACGCGCCGCCCGCGCAGATGGTCCTCTCTTCCTTCATGTTTACGCCCGCCTCACCGAGCCGCCCAGGTAGACCCTCTCGTTGGTGGAGCCCACCAGGCACAGGACCTCGTAGGATATGGTGGACGTGAGCTCGGCTATGTCGTCCGCGCCTATGAACTCCCGGCCCATAAACCCCATGATCACCGCGTCGTCGCCCTCTATTACCCCGCGCACGTCGGTGACGTCCACCGTGGTCAGGCTCATGGAGACCCGGCCGATGATGGGCGCGCGCCTGCCCCTCACCAGCACCTCGCCCCGGTTGGTCAGGAGCCTGGACAGGCCGTTCGCGTACCCCACGGGCAATACGGCCATCCTCGTCTCCCTCTCGGTGACGTAGGTGTTGCCGTAGCCCACGAAGGACCCCGCGTGCAGGGTCTTTACCTGGGCCACCCTGGTCTTGAGCCTCATCACCTGGCTCAGCGCGCACGCGTTGTGCATCTCTTTCGAGGGCTGGCAGCCGTAGAGGGTTATGCCGGGCCTCACCAGGGAGAGTTGGGAGGAGCCGAGGTCAATTATGCCGGCGGAGTTGGCCATGTGGAGCTCTTCGGGGTCGAGCCCCGCGTGGCGCGCGGTCTCCACCACCTCCTTGAACTTCTTGATCTGGAGGTTGGAGAACCCCTTGTCCGCCTCGTCGGAGGTGGAAAAATGGGAGCAGAGCCCGGTCACCTCGACGGTCTCGAGGGACGCGGCGAACCTGAAGAACTCCCCGGCCTCCCACCAGGGCTGGCCGAGCCTGCCCATCCCGGTATCCATCTTGAGGTGCACCCGGACCTTGGCGCCAAGAGACCTGAGGGCTTCATCCAGCCCCTTGAGGGACTCCCGGCTGTAGACCACGGGGATGACCCCGAGGCTTACGGCCTCCCCCGCGTCTTGGGGCTCCACCCCGAGGAGAACCATGATCTCCCTCTCAATCCCCGCGTCCCTGAGGGCCCGGGCCTCGGCCAGGTCGTTCACCCCGAAGTATTCCGCGCCGAGAAGGTCCAGCTCCCTGGCCACAGGGACAAGGCCGTGTCCGTACGCGTCGGCCTTGACCACGGGGGCCATCTTCACCCCGTCCGCGAGGAGCGCGCGGATGGCCCGGTAGTTCTCCCGAAGCGCGCCGAGGTCTATCTCCACCCAAGTCATACTCATGGCAAAAGCCCGTTCCTTGCGTTGCTCACGGTACCCTCACCGCCTTGAGGGTGTTGGTGGTGCCCTTTGTGTAAAGGGGTATGCCCGCGGTTATCACCAGGAGCTGGCCTTGCTCCACAAGCCCCCGGGACTTCAGCTCCTCGGGCACGGTCTCGATGACGCGATCTTCCCGGGAGAGCTCCGGCACCAGCACCGGGCTCACGCCCCAGACCATGAGAAGCCTGCGCGCGGTCTCGGGGACCGGAGTCAGGGCCACCACCGGGGCCCTGGGCCTGAGCCGGGCCACCCTCATCGCGGTAGAGCCGGAAAAGGTGGTGGCCACGATGAGGTCGGCATTCAGGTCCTCGGCCAAGAGGCAGGCCGCGTGGCTCACCCCGTCCTCCATGCCGCGCACCTCGCTCTCCCGGTCAAGGGGCCGCTCGTCCCTGAGCTGCTCCTTCTCCGTAAAGTCTATGATCTTGGCCATCGCGCGGACCGCGTCCACGGGATAGCGGCCCGCCGCGGTCTCATCGGAGAGCATCAGGCCGTCCGCCTCGTCCAAAACTCCCCCTGCCACGTCCGCGACCTCGGCCCTGGTGGGCCTGTTGGACTCCACCATGGAGCCGAGCATCTGGGTGGCTATTATGGCCGGCTTGCCCCTCTGCCTTGCCTTTTTGAGAATCAGCTTCTGGATCAGGGGCACCCTCTCGTAGGGGATCTCCACCCCCAGGTCGCCCCTCGCGACCATCACCCCGTCCGCTACGTCGAGTATCTCGTCGAGGTTGTCCACCGCGTGGGGCTTCTCGATCTTCGCGATCACGGGGACGTCTTGACCTGCCTCTCTGATCACGGACTTCACCCTCTCGATGTCTTCGGCCCGCCTGATAAACGACGCGGCCACCATGTCCACCCCCACCTCCGGGGTGAGCCCGAACCTGAGGTCTCGCTCGTCTTTCTCGGTGAACGAGGGGATGGATATGGAGCCCGAGGGGATGTTCACCCCCTTGCCGGGAAGGAGCACCCCCGGAAGGAGCGCGCGGCAGCGGACGCGGCCCGGGCCCTTTTCGAGGACCTCAAGCTCGAAGCTGCCGTCAGCCAGAAGGATCCTCTCCCCCGGGTCAACAGCGTCCGCAAACCCTTTGAACCCCACCACCACCTCGCCCGGCCGGCGCTCTTTTGAGGGCTCAAAGAGGTCTATCTCGTCCCCCGCGTGGACCGCGATCCCCTCCTCGGGCACGTTGGCCAGCCTGAGCTTGGGCCCGGACAGGTCCTGGAGCACGGCCACCGGCCTCCCCAGCCTCGTGGCTATCTCCCTGAGCCTGGCTATGAGGCCCGCGTGGTTTTCGTGGGTGCCGTGGGAGAAATTGAGCCTCGCGACCCGCATCCCCGCGGTGAGCAGACCTTCCAATACCTGAGCGTCCGCGCTGGCCGGACCCAGGGTGCAGATGATGGAGGTCTTCCTTTTGAAAAGGGACTTTAGCTCCACGCTCCCCCTCCTTTACGCATCGTGATATTAACAGATGGACCTTGGCAATAACAAGGGGTTTTGCTAAAGTGACCAGGCGGTGAAAGGGGGATGAATAAGGTGCTTAAGCTCTTCATAACCGCCCTGGGTCTGGCCTTCATTTTGGAAGGTCTTCCCTACTTCGCGCTGCCCCGCGGAGTGAAGGAGTGGCTGAGAAAAGCCTCCGAGATGGAAGAATCGTCCCTGAGGGCGCTGGGGTTCTGCGCGATGGCCACGGGCCTCATCCTCGTCTACCTGGCCCAAATGACCGCTTTCTTTCGCTGAAAAAGGGTTATGGTCCGTTGACGGGGCCTTTTTTGGGGTTTATGCTAGCATTTTGTTGAGCCGGGGCCAGCAGGGGCTTAGGGTATAAGCTGGGCTATCTTACACGTTTTTTGGAGGCGATAGAGGAACTTGTACGCTGACGGCCGGGAAAAGACCAAAGAGAGCGGTTCCGCGTGCCCGGGGGGACCGCCCCCGAGGCAGGCGACCACCTCCTTGCCAGCTACGACTACCGTCTTCCCAGAGAGCTCATCGCGCAAAGGCCCCTTGAGACGCGGGACTCCTCCAGGCTGCTGGTGCTGAGGAGAGAGGGGGATGCCCTCGGGCACCACCGGTTCTTCGAGCTTGACCATATTCTCGACAAGAACCATATCCTGGTGATAAACCGGACCAGGGTCCTGCCTGCGAGGCTCGCGGCCAAGAGGGCCACCGGCGCGTCGGTGGACATACTCGTGCTCGAGCCCGCGGCCCGGGGCCGGGAGCCGGTCAAGGCGCTGGCCAGGGGAAAGCTCATAGACGGGGAGACCCTGCTCCTCGAGGACGGCACCAGGCTGACCGTGGCCAGGAGAAGGGGCAAGTGGGCCTGGCTCGCGTTCCCGGAGGCCCAGACGGTTTCCCAGGTGCTCCAAAGGCTGGGGAACGCGCCCCTGCCGCCGTACATCAGGAGAAACGGAGCCTCCTTCGAGGACGACCTCGTGAGGTATCAGACGGTATACGCGCGGGAGCCGGGCTCCGTGGCCGCGCCCACCGCGGGGCTCCACTTCACCCCCGGGCTCATGGAGAAGCTCTCAGCAGGCGGAATCGAGGTGGTGGACATCACGCTCCACGTGGGGGTGGGCACGTTTCTGCCCGTGGGCACCGAAGACGTGCGCGAGCACCGGATGGAGGAGGAGGACTACTCCGTTGCCCCGGCCGCGGCCCGGGCCATAAACCGGGCTAAGGATCAGGGCAAAAGGGTCATCGCGGTGGGGACCACGGTGGTCCGGGCGCTGGAGTCACTGGCGGACGACGCGGGAAGGGTGCGGGCCGGCGCGGGAAAAACCGGGCTGTTCATATACCCGGGCCACAGGTTCCGTGTGGTTGACGGCATGGTGACCAACTTCCACCTCCCCGGCTCCACGCTCATCCTGCTCGTCGCGGCCCTTGTGGGACGAAGGAGGCTTCTTCGCGCGTACGATGAGGCCGTCGCGCTGGGCTACCGGTTCTACTCCTACGGGGACGCGATGCTCATCCTATGAGGGACGCAAGTGTTCGAGTTTAGCGTATCCACCGAGAGCCGGGCGAGGGCGGGGCTCCTCAAGACGGGCCACGGAGAGGTGGCCACCCCGGCCTTTATGCCCGTGGGGTCCCAGGGCACGGTGAAGTCCATATCCCCGAGGGAGCTCAAAGAGCTGGGCGCTGAGATCGTCCTGGCCAACGGCTACCATCTATACCTCAGGCCCGGGGTGGAGACCGTAAGGTCCCTGGGCGGGCTCCACGGGTTCATGGGCTGGGACGGCCCCATACTCACCGACTCCGGCGGCTACCAGGTCATGAGCCTGGCGGCCAATGCAAAGGTGGAGGAGGCCGGGGTCGAGTTCCGGTCCCACCTGGACGGCTCCCTCCACTTCATCTCGCCGGAGCGCGCGGTTGAGATCCAGGAGGGGTTCATGGTGGACGTGGCCATGTGTCTGGACATCTGCACCTCCTATGACCACAGCCGAAAAGCGGTTGAGCACGCGATGGAGATCACCGTGGGGTGGGCAAAGAGGTCCCTGGCCGCGAGGAAGAGCGCCCAGACCGCGCTCTTCGCGATAATCCAGGGGGGCGTGTTCCACGACCTGAGGGAACGGTGCATTGAGCGCCTCGGCGGGCTCGATTTCGACGGCTTCGCGCTGGGGTCGCTCTCCACGGGCGAGCCCAAGGAGACCTTGTACGAGGTGATGGGCGAGGCCCTGGATAAGATGCCCGAGCACAGGCCCCGCTACGTAATGGGGGTGGGCACTCCCGAGGACCTGGTGGAGTCGGTGGGGTTGGGCGCAGACATGTTCGACTGCGTTTTGCCCACCAGGAACGGGCGCACCGGGCAGCTCTTCACCTCCTCGGGCAAGATAAACATTAAGAACAGCCGCCACAAGGACGATGAGCGCCCGGTGGAGGAAGGATGCGGATGCTACACCTGCACCAGTTTCTCCCGGGCCTACCTGAGGCATCTTTTTATTGCGGGGGAGCTTTTGGCATATCGGCTGGCAACCTTGCACAATCTCTATTATTATATAAATCTTATGGCCCGGATTCGCGAGGCCGCAGCAAAGGGAAGCTTTGACAGTTTCAAAAAAGAGTTCTATAGAAAGCGAAATCCAAACGAGAAGGAGTAACGGATGTTCTTTGTAGATCTTGCCTATGCCATGGGGGAAGCGGGAGGCGGAGGGACGGGCACTAGCTCCACCTTCATCATGATGGCGGTGATGATCGCGATCTTCTACTTCCTGCTGATCCGGCCCCAGCAGAAGCAGAAGAAGCTTCACGCGGAGTTCCTGAAAAACCTGAAGAGGGGGGACCAGGTGGTCACCTCCGGCGGCGTGTTCGGCCGGATCACCGGCATCACCGACATCTTCGTCACCCTGGAGGTGGCGGAAAACGTCAACATCAAGGTGATGAAGGGCAATGTGATACGGCCCGCGGTGCCCAAGGGGGGCCCACCCGCGAAGAAGGGGAAATCAGAATAACCGGGGTAAGCGAAGCTCATCAGGGGTACCGGTAGTGAAAAACCTATGGTTCAGAACCGCCGCTATCGCAGCAGTGCTGCTATTGGCGCTTATTTACCTTCTGCCCTCCCTCTTCTCTGAGATCCCGGCCAAGTGGCCCAAATTTCTCCCCAAAGAGAAGATTCACCTGGGGCTCGACCTCCAGGGCGGCATGTACCTCGACCTGGAGGTGAAGACCGAGGTCGCGGTGGAGAACTTGCTGGACAGGATGGCCGATGAGATCAAGAAAGAGGTGAGAAAGGAGGGGGTCCGCCTCTCCAAGCCCGTAAGGAAGGGCCAGCAGCTCTTCTGCGTCCTCTTCGAGCCCAGGGACCTGGACAAGCTGAGGGATTTCATGGGCAAGAGGTTCCCGAGCATCACCACGGAGAGCGCGGGAAGCGCGGCCCAGGGGCTCAACCTGAAGTTCTCCCTGCTCCCCAGGGAGGTGCGGCGGGTTCAGAAGCTGGCCGCGGCCCAGGCCCTTGAGACCATCAGAAACCGGGTGGACCAGTTCGGCGTTTCCGAGCCCGACATACGGCCCCAGGGAGACAGGAGGATGCTCATCCAGCTCCCGGGGATAAAGGACCCCGAGCGCGCGCTCAAGGTGATAAAGAAGAGCGCGGTACTGGAGTTCAGGCTCGTGGACGAGAGGATGGCCCCCGATGTTGCGCTCAAGGAGGGCGCGCCCCCCGGCACCAAGATCTTCTGGCAGAGGATAGTGGACAAGGCCACCGGCCAGCAGGTGGAGCGCCCGTTTCTCCTGGAGGACCGGGTCCTGCTCACCGGCCAGTACATATCCGACGCGTACGTGGGCTACGACAACTTCAACCGCGCGCTGGTGGGGCTCAACTTCGACAGAAGGGGCGCGAGGACCTTCGAGCGGCTCACGGGTGAGAACGTGAACCGCAAGATGGCCATAGTGCTGGACGGAAACGTCTACTCCGCGCCCGTGATAAACGAGAAGATCGCGGGGGGCTCCGCGCAGATAACCGGGAGCTTCACCACCGAGACCGCGAGGGACCTGGCCATCGTCTTGAGGGCCGGCTCCCTGCCCGCGCCCGTGGTGAAGCTGGAGGAGAGGACCGTGGGCCCCTCATTGGGCAAGGACTCCATAGACAAAGGGGTCAAGTCCATAATGGTCTCGGGCGTCCTGGTGGTCATCTTCATGGTCGTGTACTACGGGTTCTCCGGTTTGCTGGCCGACATGGCCCTTATTATTAACCTTATACTGGTGCTTGCCGGCCTGGCCGGCCTGGGCGCGACCCTCACCCTTCCGGGCATCGCGGGGATAATCCTCACCATAGGCATGGCGGTGGACGCGAACGTTTTGATCTTCGAAAGAATCAGGGAAGAGCTGAGGTTCGGCAAGACCCCCAAGGCCGCGGTGGACGCGGGCTACGCGCGCGCGACCCTCACCATCCTGGACGCGAACATCACCACCTTTATCGCCGCGCTGGTGCTCTTCCAGTTCGGCACGGGCCCGGTGAGGGGGTTCGCGGTGACCCTGAGCCTCGGTATAGTGGCGAGCCTGTTTACCGCGATCATAGTGACCAGGGTGGTCTTCGACTTCATCCTGGCCAAGCGCAGGATAAAGAAGCTCAGCATTTAAAGGTAAAGGAAACCTAGACGTGGAGTTCATAAAGCCGGGCATCAACATAAACTTCGTGGGATTCAGGAGGAAGGCCTTTGTCCTCTCTTTGGCCCTGATTCTCGCGGGGGTGGTCACC
>JARFUL010000150.1 GCA_029289015.1 Syntrophobacteria bacterium
ACCTGCTCGAAGTCGCCGCCCAGGAGCCTCTTGTACCAGGCCACGGGCTTCTTCACCGTAATCATGAAGCACAAAACAGGAATCTTCTCGAAGTTGTGGAGAAGGCCGGTGAGCTTGACCCCCAGGTTGCGGACCTGCCAGGCCTCGCTGAGGAGGAGCCCCGCGGACCTCTTTTTTAGATAGGCCAGGTCCTCGGGGTCAGGAAAGAGGGTGTCCGGGGTGTAGCCCGCTCCCGCTTTGGCCCTGGCCCGGGAGAGAACCCCGAGAAGCTCGTTGTCCCCGGGCAGGGTGGAGGACCTGACCGCCGCGTGGCCCAAGTCCGCGCCCTCCTCGGGGCACTCGCCCCGGTCTATGGCCCGGACGATGGTCTTCACCGGGTCCCCGCCGAAGTTCTCCCCAGCCCGCTTGCCCATCTCTTTGACCCTGTCCAAGTCACCTACGAACGCGGCCACGGCACTGGCCAGCTCCTGGCCGGAGACCGCCTCCAGGCGCTGCCCGTTCCTGATAATGGGCTCCTCGTAGATCACGTGCACGAGCCCGGCCGCGGCCATGGCCCTCGCGTTCATCACCTGGTGATCGCCGGAGAGCCCCGCCTTGGGTATGATGATGGAGCAAAGCCCGGCCTTGGCCACCTCGTTGAGGGAGCCCGCGCCGCCCCGGATGATGCAGAAGTCGCTCACCGCGTAGACCGCTTCGATATTATGGAAGTAGTCCCGGGATAAGTAAAATCCTTTTATCTCCTCGAACTCCTCGGGGGTGTAGCGGGCCCTGAGCCTCTCGTCGGTGTCTTTTCGCGCGTGGTAGTCCGCGGTGGCAAAGAGCCCCACCCCGTGGATGATGAAGAGTCTATCTCTCAGCGGCATGAGGTGGCCCAGCGCGTCCACCAGCGCGCGGTTTATGGTCCTCGATCCCTGGGACCCGCCGAACGCGAAGACCACGGTGCGGCCCTCGGGGATTTCGAAGTCCAGCCTGGCAAGACCATCCTCGCGGGACACGGTGCCTATGTCGGTGCGCACGGGGTAGCCCACCAGGCAGCCGTTCCTGGGGAAGTACTCGAGGGTCTGGGGGAAGGTGACCAGCACCATGTCGGCCCACCCGCCCACCAAAAGGTTGAGCCTGCCGGGGGCCGCGTTTTGCTCGTGGAGCACCACCTTGGCCTTAAGTAGCCCCAATGTTTTGAGAATATGGGCCGCAAAGACCACCGGAGCAGACCCGAACCCGCCGGTGCCCACGATGAGGTGGGGCTTGAACCGGGCCACTATGACCAGCGCGCTAAGGGTGCCTGCTGCCAGGTTGAAGAGAAACTTGACAAGGGCAAGGGAGGGTTTCAGCCCCGGGTAGCCCGAGGCTCTCACCAGCCTCAGCTCTATCCCGGTCTTGGGCACCACCACCTCTTCCACCTTGCCCCTCGCGCCCACGTAGAGGAAGGAGGTGCGGCCGTCGTCGAGCCCCCTCGCTATGGCCAGCGCGGGGTTGATGTGGCCCGCGCTCCCGCCCCCGGTGAGGATTATCCTTCTTCCCTCACCTCTTGGCGCGAGCCCGGCCAGCACGAGATAGACCCCGAAGAAGACCGCTGAGCCCGCGAGCCCGCCGAGACCAAGGGAGAGGAGCGAGGAGAGGTCCACCCCAAAACCCCGGCCGAGCGCGGGCACAAGCCCCGCGACCCACCACGCGGCAACACCGCCCGGCACCGAGGCCGCAAGGGGCCTCCACACCAGGGAAAGCCCCTCCAAAAACCGCACCGGCTCCCCCCCGAGCCGGACCACGAGCCGGTTGAGGAGCACGGCCATTACCGCGCCGTTCGCGCAGAAGGCCAGGGACGAGGCCAGCGCGAGGCCGCCGTGTTTCAGCGGGGTCTTCACC
>JARFUL010000151.1 GCA_029289015.1 Syntrophobacteria bacterium
TTCGAGGGGTGGTTCGCCAGCTCAGCCGAGTGCACGAGGCAGATGGAGGAGGGTATTCTCGTCTGCCCCGTGTGCGGCGCCGGCGAGGTGGACAAGCTCATCTCCCCGGTGAAGGGCATAAAGTCCGCGAGGGAGGATGAGGCAAGCCCGAGCCCCGCGGACGCGCTCGATGTTCTAAAGAACGTGAGCAGATACGTGGAGGACAACTTCGAGGACGTGGGGGCCGACTTTACCAAGGAAGCCCTGAAGATGCATTGGGAGGTGGTGGAGAAAAGAAAAATCAGGGGCACCACCTCGGACGAGGAGGATAAGCTCCTCGAAGAAGAAGGGGTCCCCGTTCTCAAGCTGCCTATTTTTAAAAGAAAACTGGACGGTTAAAAGGGGTAATCCCAGCTCAGGCCATGGGTCTTATCAGGTTCATAACCAACCTATTTTCCTCCGGACGGTCCGGCACGCTCATCGAAGACGACCCGGAGTTCAGGCGTCTTCTGGAGTTTGACAACACGTCCGCAGGTCCCGGGCGGAGTGCGCGTCCTTCCCCAGAGAAAGAGCCGGAAGGCTCACGCGCCAAAGACGATTGAAGCCCGGGCTCTTCCCAGGGTGTCCCGCTCCCCGCTGTCTCCTTCAAAAACCATCCCAGCCGGGCAAAAACCCGGGTTTGCGAATCCCCGGCAGCGGGTGCCCGGGTCAAGATTTTTCTTGCCATAAAGCGGTTTTTCGTAGTAATTTCCCCTGATAAGTAGTTGGGCTGCGGCTGAGCATTGGCTGCACATCACCCGTTTGAGGCCCGTTTGGTTTCAAGATGCACCCCAAGGTTCTTTTGATCAACGCGTCCTATGAGCCCATCCATGCGGTGGTCTGGCGCAGGGCTCTGAAGATGTTCTTCCTGGGCAAGGTGGAGATCCTGGAGGTCTACCCGGGCAGGGTCATCAGGTCCGTGTCCACCAGCCTCGCGCTCCCCTCCGTGGTCAGGCTGAAGCACTATCTCCGCCTCAACCGGCGTCCCGTGAGGTTCTCCAGGATGAACATCTTTATCCGGGACAACTTCTGCTGCCAGTACTGCGGCCGGAGGTTCGACCAGAGGGAGCTGACCTACGACCACGTGACGCCTCGCTCCATGAACGGCCACACGGACTGGGACAACATCGTGACCTGCTGCCATACCTGTAACAAGAGGAAGGGGGGCCGCACCCCCCGCCAGGCCAGCATGCATCTCATCAGGAGGCCGTCCATGCCCACCTGGTACCACTTCATATCCTTTACCCTGAACCGTATGGACACCCCTGAGTCGTGGCGGCCCTATCTCTTCTGCAGGTCCTCCACCGAGGCGCACAAGCGCGCGGCCATAGCATGATGCGGCCAGCGCCCCGAGATTTATCGGCCCCAGCAGATGATCATTGACGCGCACACCCATATCTTCCCGCCGAAAGTAAGGAGCTCCCGGGAAGAGTTCATCACCCACGACCCTGTGTTCGCGCATCTCTACAGCAGTGAGAAGGCCAGGATGGTGGGCGCACAGGAGCTGATTCGCGAGATGGACGAGCAGGGGGTGGAGGCGTCGGTGGTGTTCGGCTTCCCCTGGAAGGACCTGAGGACCGCGGCGTGGCACAACGACTATGTGCTCGCCGCGAAGAGCCGTTTTCCAGGCAGGATAATTCCCCTCGCGTGTTTCGACCCCCGCACTCCGGGCTCCTTCAAGGAGGCCCAGAGGTGCCTGTCCGAGGGCCACAGGGGCCTCGGGGAGCTGGCCCTGTACGAGGGCCTCGACCCTGCGGGCGCGGCGCTCCTGTCGCCGTTCCTCCAGCTCTGCCGGGAGGCCGGGGTCTGCTGCCTGCTCCACGTCAACGAGCCGGTGGGGCACTCCTACCCCGGCAAGGCAAAGATGGACCTCTCCGCGCTGTACAGCCTTATCAAGGAGAATCCGGATACCAGGGTCATCCTCGCGCACATGGGGGGAGGGCTCTTCTTCTACGAGACCCTCATCAGGGAGGTGAAGGACGCGCTGGCCAACGTGCACTACGACACCGCGGCGGTTCCCTTCCTCTACTACCAGAAGGAGATCTACAGGTTCGCGGTGGACATTGTGGGCGCGGAGAAGATCGTGTTCGGGAGCGACTACCCGCTCATCGAGGTCTCCAGGTACACTGCCGACCTCGAGAAGGCGGGCCTTACCACCGAAGAGATAGAGCTGATTATCGGCGAAAACGCTAAAAGGCTCTTTCTGGATTAGGCGTTTCCTCCGGGGTCGGCGGCTCATGGAGAGACAGGTATAGCTCCCCCAAGAGCAGGGCCTGACAATGTGAATCGTTGTACTTGATAAACGCCGAAACAATAGCTGTATAGCAGGAAGTTCGGTCTTGACACGACGGTCTTTTTATGCAGTAAGATGTGCCCAGCGACCATGAGCCTCTAACTCTGCCACACCAGTGTTGTTACCCACCAAAACAACGCATCATAGTCAAAAGTCAACTTAGAACCAAAATTCACAATTTCCATAGTTCTGGCGGGCGCTTGGGGGTGCTGCCAGAGAACCCACAGGCATCTTTTGGGTATGACCCATACCGGGAAGGGGGTGGTTATCAAGAAGACGACGGCATAGAGCTTATAGGTGAGAGTATTTGGCTGATTTACCTGCTGAAAACGCCTTTTAAGTTGTTGGGTTGCATCTGATAACGAAATAGGCGGTCTTCTGATCCTCGCGGCGATCCTGGCCTCCTTCACCAAGAGGCCTTCGAAGGCCGGCGAGTAACCCTCGCATAACGCAAATACCAGGCGGGAGGGGCGACCCCCCTCCCGCCTTTTTTTGTAGATACGGCTCTAGTAGTAGATGAAGGAGGCCACCGCGTCGGTCACCGGCTGGATGGTCCCAGAGATGAGCGGTACGCCCGCGAGCTTCTCCACCAGCGCGGCCCCGAGGAGGACCAGGGGGCCGGCCCACCTGAGGATCTTCCACGCGCCGGCATATTTCTGGTGCAGCATCGCCTGAATAAAGCGGGACGCGAAGAGCGGCGAAAGTGGTATGATATGCATGGTGAGAAACGTTACGTTGACCCTGATCACCATCTCCACCACCTGGTCGGTCCAGAGAAACTCTTTTACATAGGCCGCGGTGAGCGCGAAGGTCAAGTTTGCAAAGGGGCCCACGAGGGAGATCATTATGATGGCCAGCTTCGGGCGCGTGAACTCTAACTTCTCGTTCATCTGCTTCCCCCAGCCATACCCTGTGAGGAGGAAGACCGCGGTGCCGATGATGTCGAGGCTCGAAAGGGGGTTGAAGGAGAATTTGACGTCTTCTGGGGGGTCCTTTGAAAAGGCCTCGCCGAAGAACCTCTGGAACCCGAAGCCGAAGGTGGTGGCGGTGATGAGCGCGACGAAGTACAGGAGAATTTCCGTTGGATCTGTAAGATTGGGCGCCATGAGAGTTCCTTCCGAAATCTTTGAGACTGGAGGGTATCAGCGGTCATGAGCCATGTCAAGGAGGATGCGGGCCCATGATGCCGGAGAGGAGCGCCCTGGTCATAGAGGATAGATCCGAAAGGGCCCGGGAGATTGCGCGGATCCTCGAGCACGGGGGCTACCTGGTCTTTGTGGCCCGGACCGTGGAGGAGGCCGAGAGACTGGCGAGGGACGAGCGTCCCAACCTGGCCCTCCTGGCCATGGCGCGGGAAAGCCTGGACCCCGGCCGCGTGATAAAGAGCCTGAAGCGGCAGAGGGGTGTCGCGGGGGTCCCGGTGATCCTGATCCTCGACGAGTTCCTCGAGGACCTTGTGGCCTCGGCCCTGAGAGCCGGCGCGGTGGACCACCTCACCTGGCCGGTGGACGCGGAAGAGCTCCTGAGGAGGGCGGGGGTCCACGCGAGGCTCAAGGAGGACGAGAGCGCGGTGGCCAAGTCCCTGGGCCGCTACGAGAAGCACTTCGGGCTGAAGAACGTGGGGCTCTTCTTCACCACGAGGGCCGGCGAGCTCCTGGAGTGCAACGACGCGCTGGCCGAGATGCTGGGCTACGACAACAAGGAGGAGCTGCTGCACAGCAACGTGGAGGAGACCATCTACCTGAACCCCGAGGAGAGAAGTAGGTTCAGGGAGGCGGTGGAGAAGAGGGGGGTGGTCAAGGACTTCAGGGTCACCTTCAGGTCCAGGACGGGAGAGCCCCTCACCATACTCATCTCCGGGCAGGTGGTGAGGGACGATGAGGGCGAGGTAATAGGCTACCGGGGCGAGAACGTGCAGCTCCAGGAGCCCGAGCCCCATGCCCCGAAGAAGGGGCTGCTGGCCAGGCTGCTGCCCCACCTCTCCGGGGGCTACCACTCCCTTTTCAGCGCGAGCGAGCTCCTGGGCCACCGCTACGAGAAGGAGGAGAGGCTGGGCATGGG
Organism: Syntrophobacteria bacterium; assembly: GCA_029289015.1. GTDB lineage: Bacteria > Desulfobacterota > Syntrophobacteria > JARFUL01 > JARFUL01 > JARFUL01. The sequence continues at coordinate 4,373 of JARFUL010000151.1, forward strand.
GTCCTTCGGCGAGGTCTGGAAGGTGAGGGATATGGCAAAGGACCCGCCGGAGGTTTTAGTGGCCAAGATTCCCCTGAGCAAGAAGTTCAACGCCAGGTTCGAGAAGGAGGCCCGCATCCTGATATCCCTGGCCGGCCACCCCGGCGTGCCCGAGATCCGCAAAGTGATCGAGGTGAAGGGCAGGTCGGTCCTGGTCCAGGGGTTTGTCGAGGGAAAGACGCTCTTCGACGTGATTGAGCGCGAGCTGAGCGCGCAGGAGGTGGAGTCCGTCATGATCCAGCTCACCGACGTGACGGCCCACGCGCACCGGATAGGGGTGATCCATCGGGACATAAAGCCCGGCAACATCATGGTGCGGCCCGACGGCACCATAAAGCTCATGGACTTCGGCGCGGCCAAGGAGCTGAGAGATAAGACCAGCTCCGACACGGTTATCGGCTCGAGGCCCTACATGTCGCCGGAGCAGATCATGGGCAGGAGCCAGCGGCGCTCCGACGTCTGGGCCCTGGGGGTGGTGATGTACGTGCTCTACACCGGGATGTTTCCCTTCTACCACGAGGTGGAGAAGGTGCTCATGGACATGATCCTGGAGGTTACCCCGTCGCGGCCCAGCAAATTCAACAAAGAGATAGACCCCGAAATGGAGCGCGTCATAATGAAATGCATGGAGAAGAACCCGGAGGACCGCTACAGGGACGCGGGCGCGCTCAAGGAGGAGCTGATCAATAAATTCCCCGGCTACGGAAAGGTGATCCTGCCTCTCTACTAGATCTTGCCCGCGTACGCGAGCACGTCCAGGACCATGATCACCACGTCGAGATTTTCCCCTTCGCGGTTCTTCATGAGCCCCTCGATCACCGCCCTGGGGCTGAACCCCGCGTTCTTGAACATCACCAGCGCGCCGGTGGCTATCAGGGGGAACTCCACCATGAGCTTCTCCAGCCCGAACTCCTGGGCCAGGTCGATGAGCTCGTTGATCATCAGGGTTCCCAGCCCCTTCTCCTGGTACCTGGGGTCCACCACTATCCTGACGGTGCCCAGGTGCTGGCGCCAGCCGCGGGCCACCCGGTGGAGGGACGCGTTGGCCACCACTTCGTCGTCCTTGAAGGCCAGAAGGGGAAAGACCCTGTCGTAGTCCAGGTCATCGAACCACTCGTCCAGCACCTTGGGGTCGGTGACGTCGTTGCGCAGGAACTGGAGCTCCGCGGGCGTAAGGCGGCCGAAGAAATCGCCCAGCGCGACGCGGTCTTTCTTGAGCATGGGCCTAAGTACAACCTGGGAGCCGTCCTTCAGCTTGCCCGTCTTTTTTAGATTTTCCATCTTATTCATCGAGCGTCTCCTCTAATTAATAGCCTTATACCCCGTCCACGAGCCTCTGCGCGAAGAATTCCGGCAGGCCCGCGGCAATGATTTTCCCTATGGTCGGGGCAAGGTCATACTCCACCAGCCTGAAGCTGACGGTGTTCTCGCGGGTATCGAAGATGAGGTACGACGACCTGGGATCGCCGCTCCTGGGCTGGCCCACAGACCCCGGATTTATCAGGTAGAACTCCTCAGGGAGGAGCTCGATGGTCCCATTTTCCGGTATCTCCTCCGGCGCGACCTTTCCCCTCACGTCCATGCGCCAGACCTTTCTCTTGTGGGTGTGGCCGAAGAGGCAGACATTGCCCCGCCCCAAAGAGCCGTTTTTCATCTTCTTCAGGAGGGCCCTGGCCTGGAAGTGGAGGCCCAGGTAGCTGGTGGTGGACTCCGGGGTGCCGTGGCAGGCCAGGCCGAAGTCGAACCGGGAGTTTTCCGATAGCGAGGCCAAAAACCGCGTGTTCTCCCCGTAGAGGACCTCCCTGGTCCACAGGACCGCCCTGTGGGCATAGATGTTGAACCCTGCCGCGAGCCTGGGGTTGCACGCGGCCTGGTCGTGGTTTCCGGCTATGGAGTGCATCCCCACGTCTCTGACCAGGTCCACGCACTCGTTGGGGGACGCGTTGTAGCCCACGAGATCGCCCAGGTTCAAAATAGTGTCGGCCCCTTTTCCAAGGTCGCTGAGCACCGCGCGCAGGGCCTCGAGGTTCGCGTGGATATCTGAGAGTACGGCCACCCGCACGATCAGTCCCCCCAAAGCGCCAGGGATTCGCTCAGAAAGCGTTTCGCCTGTCCCAGGACTATCTTTGGGAGGTCCTCGTCGCCGTCCACCCTGAAGACGGTTATATGGCCCAGACCCCGGGTCATGGACCTGAATGTCTCCGCGCCCTTCCTTAGGCCCAGGTGCACCGCGCAGACCCTTATGGGCCTGCCCGCGAAGAGCCGCGTGAGCCCGCTGAGGTTCAGGATCTCCATGTCGGGCCGCGAAAAGTAGAGGTTGCAGTCTATTAACCGGTATATATCGAGGAGGTCTCTTTGCATTTGAGGCGAGTATAAATCCAAAGGGCCGCGGTGTAAAGTCAGGGGCTTCTCTCAGGGCCGAAGAGAAGAGCCCAGGAGTCGTGCATCGCGAGGATGGCCTGTCGGGTAAAGAGGGCCTTCTCGGGCCACCCTGCTCCCGAGAGCCATTCTATGGACACGTGAACCCCCCGCATTCCCTCGAGGTGACCCAGGCCGTGCTTGTCCAATTCGCGCATCTGGACCCGGGCTCCGGGGTGGGGCGCGCGGGCCAGGACCTCCCTCAGCCAGGAGGCGAGGTTGCGGGCCCCCTCATCGCGCCTTACCGCGATAGAGATGTAGAACCCGTAGGTGTCCCCGCTCTCCGGGTGGGAGGCGGGCCCCGCGCAGCACCCGAAGGTCTGGGCCCAGGCCGCGGAGTTGATCAGCCCCACCAGCTCCCTCAGGGGAGGGTCCAGGTGCTCGGGGTCCGGGCCCTTGAGCCTTGCGGCTATCTTTCTGGCGGGCTCTTCCACTCACTCCTCCTCCTCCACCACCACCGGCGGCCTGAGGATCCTCAGGATCGCGGCCCTCGCGCACTCTGCTAACTCCGGGTGGGTCTCCCTGAGGTCGGTGAGCTGCCTCAAATGGTCCGCGGTCCGAAACACGAGGGATGCCAGGTCCCCCTCGTCCGCGCCGGTGATCCGCACTATCTCCTCCCACTCCATGCCCTCGGCCCACGCGAAGATGCACGCGGCGGTCCAGGGCTTCAGGGTGAAGAGATCGAACCCATTGTCCCTGAGCCTCTCCATCAGCGGGGAGATGGCCTCCATGAGCCTGTTGTAGTCAAAGGCCATGGTCTTCTTGACGTACTTGGGGAACGCGGAGGGCCCCTCGTCCCTGTCGCGGTCGTAGACAAAGGGCGCGATGAGCCCCGCGAGTATCGAGGGGTCGTGGTCTGGGAACGCGCGCTCGCGGATGCCCTGCGCGATGAGGAGCGGCTGGTCTATCCTGAGCTTCGAGGCCCACACGCCGTCCGGGGTGAGCCGGTCGTCCTTGCCCACGAAGCCCTCCCGGATGAGGAAGTCCAGGCTCTTCAGGAAGTCCCGCCACAGGCTGGTCTCAACCGCGTCCAGCTTGGCGTTCAGCCCCTCGGCCCGCCGGATGAGCCTGGCAAGCCGGCCCTCCTCAGCCCCCAGGCACTCGCGGCCCAGGGTGCAGTCCGCGCAGGGCAGCGAGTCCAGCTCAAATTTCAGCCTGGCCACCATCTCCCTCTGGTCCCTGAGCTCGATGGCCTGCTCTTCGGGCAGGGGCTCGTGGGGGTCGAGGCGGGGGTAGGTCTTGTCTGCCGCATACTTCAGCAGGGCCTTGAGCTTCGGCTCCTCCATGTCAGCGGGGATGGGGAGCACCTCGTCCAGCATGATCCCCACCTTGGCCAAGGGCAAAAACCGCGTCCTGAGCCTTCGCTTGGGGCTGAGGCTCTTCTTTATCCTCACCGCGTCCACCCCGTCCTGGCCCCCGCGGGACCGCTGGCCCAGGACCGCGTAGATCCCCCTGCTCCTGGCCAGAAAGAGCCTGCCCCGGGTGAGGTGGCCCTCCTTGAAGAGGGCCCTCTTTAGCCTCTTGAGCTCCCTTTCGGCCCGGCCCAGCCTGTCGTGCAGGTCGCGGCGCAGCTTGCGCGTCCTCAGCATCTCTTTGGCAGAGGGGCAGCCCGCGTCCTCGAGGAGCGGTTCAATCTTGGCGAGCACCCCTTCGAGCTCTTTTTGGACGTCCCCCTGGTCGTCCAGATACTGGAACGTGGCAAAGGAGCGGGTGAAGAGGTCCCGTATCTCCTCGGGGTGGTAGGTCCTTAAAAGGTTCAGCACCATGGAGAAGTTCACCCTCATCCTGGAGCGCACCACGTCGGGGGGCGAGTTGAGCAGCGCGGCGATGAGCCTCGGGTCCTGGAAGGGCCCGGGCACCACCCCGACGAACCCCACGTTGTCCATGCCCCGCCTGCCCGCGCGGCCGGTCATCTGGAGGAGGTCCGTTGCAGAGAGGTCCACGAACTCCCGGCCGTTGAACCTGTCGGACTGGGTTATCACCACGGTGCGCGCGGGAAAGTTCACCCCCGCGGCCACGGTGGAGGTGGAGAATATCGCGTCCAGCAGCCCCTCCTTCATGAGATCCTCCACCACGAGCTTCCACGCGGGGAGCTGGCCCCCGTGGTGGGAGCCCACCGCGGCCCCTGTCAAATGGCCGACCTGGCGGTGGTGGGCCAGGTGGGGGTGCTCCTCGAGAATCCGGTCCACGCGGCTCTGAAGCCTCGCCCTCTGCTTCTCCGACGGCGGGCTGGGGCCTGAGAGCGCGATGTTCAGCGAGAGGTCGCAGTCGGCCCTGGACTTGAGGAAGAAGATCGCGGGCAAGAGGTTGTACTTTCTCAGGACCGCGATGATGTTGCCCAGGTTGGGGGGCCTTCTCGGGCCCCGCCTCTTGCCGGAGACGGAGGAGCGCCCGTGGTAGGCCTTCACCTGGGGAAAGAGCCCCCCGTTGCTCGCCAGCGGAAGTATCTCGCCGTCGGGGAAGAGGAACAGGGGATAAAGGGGCACCGGCCTCTCATCGGCAAAGACCACCTGGCAGGGCTCGCGCCTGAGCCACTCGAGCCACCGGGCCACCTGGAGGGCGTTTCTCACCGTCGCGGAGAGCATGAGGAGCGGGACCCTCGCGGGAAGGTAGATGAAGACCTCCTCCCAGACCACGCCCCGGCCCTCGTCCCCCAGAAAGTGGGCCTCGTCGATTATCACGAGGTTTATGGGGAGGTCTCTCCCCCGGTACATGGTGTCGTAGAGCTGGTTCCTAAGTATCTCGGTGGTGCCCACGATGAGGTCCGCGCCCGCGTTCTCCTTGCGGTCGCCGGTGAGGATCCCCACCCTCTGGGCGCCGAAGAGCTCCCCGAACCGGGCGTACATCACGTTGCTCAGCGCCTTGAGCGGGGACGCGTACCATATCCGCTCTCCCCGGGCCAGGGCCGCTTCCATGGCCTGCTCCGCTATCCAGGTCTTGCCCGCGCCCGTGGGCGCGGTGACCAGGACGTCCCCGGCCCGAAGCTTTTCCAGGGCCTCGGTCTGGAAGGGGTCGGGCACAAACTCGGCCTCCTCGGGCACCCCTATCTCGGAGAAGACCGGGCCGAGCTTCTTGTGGGCCCTGGGCTCGAACGCGCGGGGGGGTTTCTCCACCCGCCCGGGCCCCCTCTTTCTGCCTGAAACCGGGGCCACGGGGAAGGATTTGGCCCTTGGTTCTTTGGGGTGGGTTGTGGGACTTTTTCGCCTGTGGCGTCTTTTCCTCTTTTTCGGCATGGTAGTCTTTAATAATATACTCTTGACCCGTATAGTAAAGACGAATATCGCGGGCCCAAGGAGGCACGGCCAATGGACTTTCTCCCCACGGATGATTTTCGCCTTGCAATCCGGATTCCCTTCTTCGAGGTGGACGCGGGCAACGCGCTCTACCACGGAAACTACTTCCATCTCTTCGAGACCGCGCGCATCGAGCACCTTAGGGCTGCGGGATTCACCTATAAAAATCTCATGGAGATGGAAAGGCACCTGAGCCTGGTGGACGCGCACCTGAGATACAGGCGGCCCCTTCTCTTCGACGAGGAGGTGGTGGTCACCTCGGCCATCGTTGATATAAAGACGAGGTCAATGACCTATGAGCAGAAGATATTCAAGAAGGGCCAGAAGAAGCCCGCGACCGAGGCTACCCTGACCTTCGTGTGCACCAGCTTCGACGGGAGGGCGGTGCACATCCCCGAGGAGCTCTTGGACGCGCTGGCCGCGTACCACAGACCCTGAGATGAACCTCGCGTTCTACATCTCGGGCCACGGCCTGGGCCACTCGGTCCGCTCCATAGAGGTGATAAAGGCCCTTTTGAGACAGAGGCCCGGTGCAGAGCTCACGGTGTGCACCTGGGCGCCCGACTGGATATTCTCCGGCTCCATACCGGGAGTGCCGGTCAGGCGCTCGAAGACCGACGTGGGGCTCATCCAGCTGGACAACCTGCGCTTCGATCTAAGGGCCACCCTGGAGGAGCTCATATCCATCCGGGCCGCAAGCAAAAGCCTGGTGGAGAACGAGGCCGCGTTCTTGAGGGAGGCCGGGGCCGACGCGATCGTCTCGGACGTGCCTTTCCTGCCTCTGGCCGCGGCCGAGAGGCTGGGCATTCCGTCGGTGTTATTCACAAACTTCACCTGGGACTGGATCTACTCCCTCTACGAGGGGTTCGGAGAGGTCTCAGCCTGGATAAAGAGCTTTTACCTGAAGGCCGCGCTCTGCCTGAGGCTGCCCTTCCACGGGGGCATGGATGCGCTGCCCAACGTGAAGGACGTTCCCCTGGTGGCCCGCGGGTCCGCGCTCACCAAGAGCGAGGCGCGCACAGGGTCGGGTTTGCCCGCGGACAGGCCGGTCTTTGTGGTATCCTTTACCGAACTGAACATGACCCGCGCGGCCCTGGAGAGGATCGCGGGGCTCGAGGATTATCTCTTCGCGTGCCAGGAGCCTCTCAGGATCGAGGCCCCGAACTTTTTCTCCGCGTCCCAAGACTTCACCGACCTGGTGAGGGGAGCGGACGGGGTGATAACCAAGCCGGGCTACTCCATACTCGCGGAGTGCATAGCCAACGAGACCCCCATGCTCTACACCGACCGGGGGGAGTTCGCGGAGTATCCCAGGCTGGTGGAGGGGATAGAGAGGTATCTCAAGCAGGCTCACATTCCCTCAGAGGAGCTTTACCTGGGCAACTGGGGTCCGTACCTCAACGCGCTCCTTGAGGCCCCAGAGCCCCCTGAGACCACCAGTACGGACGGCTCTGAGGTCGCGGCCCGAAGGATCGTGGAGCTTATCGAGGGCTAGATGAGGGAAGAGGAAATCGTATACGGCCGAAGGGGCGTTGGGTTCGTGGAGTACGCACGCTTTGCCGGGGGGGTGGCGGTGCTCGCGGTGCATGGCGGTGGGATAGAGCCGGGCACCGAGGAGCTGGCCGAATATGCGGCCGCAGAGACGGGCTGCTCCCTCTACGTCTTTTCAGGGAGGCTGGAGAAGGGCAACAGCCGGCTGAGGCGCATGTCCAGGTCCCTCTTCAGGGAGGAAGACTCCCTGCGCTCGCGGGTCATCGGCCAGGCGAACGCGGTGATATCCATCCACGGCCACGGGAGAGACGCCAACGAGATCTACGCGGTGGGCGCCAGCGAGGTGCTGAAGGGTATGTTCGTGGAGCTGATGGCCCAAAGGCTCCCCGCATTCCCCGTGGTCACCGACCCCGCGAAGATTCCCAAGGGTTTGGCAGGGCTCCACCCGGATAACGTGGTGAACCTGCCGGCAGGGGGCGGGCTTCAGCTTGAGCTGCCCGCAAGGCTCAGGACCTGCACCGACGCGCCATTTGGAAAGAAGGCGATTATGGGGGATGCGTTTGTGCTGGGGGAGGTGTTGGTGGAGCTGATCAAGGGCTGCGAATAAGGTAGCGCGGGTTTACAAAGAGCCTCCCGCTACTTCCCCCTCTTCGCGCCCTCCGCGTCCAGGCCGAGGGACTTGATCTTCCGGTGCAGATGGGAGCGCTCCACGCCGATGGCCTCAGCGGTCTGGGAGATGTTCCAGCCGTTCTCCATGAGCTTGCGCTGGATGAACTCCCGCTCGAACGCGGTCCTCGCCTCCTTGAGCCCCTTCTCAACGAAGAGCATCTCCGGCACCTGTCTTTGGGGCTGGCCGTCTATCTCGGGGATGTTCTGCACGTCTATCTTTTCGCCCGGGGTCATTATCACGAGGCGCTCCACGAAGTTCTTCAGCTCCCGGACGTTTCCCGGCCAGTGGTGCTGCTTGAGCCTCTCGATGGCCGCGTCGGTGACATACTTCTTGCCCAGCCACTCCTTATCGCCGAACTCCGCCAGAAAGTCCTCCACCAGGGGCGGGATGTCTTCGAGGCGCTCCCTCAGAGGAGGCACGTGGATGGGCACCACCTTGAGCCTGTAGTAGAGGTCCTCCCTGAAGGTGCCCTTCTCGATCTCCTCCTCCAGGTTCTTGTTGGACGCGGCAATGACCCGGACGTCCACGAAGATGGTCTTCGCGCCACCCACCCGGTCGAACTTCTGCTCCTGGAGGATCCTCAGGATCTTGGCCTGGGTCTTGAGGGACATGTCGCCTATCTCGTCCAAAAAGAGGGTGCCGTGGTTGGCCAGGTCGAACTTGCCCCTGCGCCTCTGGTTTGCGCCGGTGAACGCGCCCTTCTCGTGGCCGAAGAGCTCCGACTCGATGAGCTCCTCGGGGATGGCCGCGCAGTTCACCTCTATGAGCGGCTTCTCGGCCCTGTTGCTCAGGGAGTGGATCGCGCGGGAGACCAGCTCCTTGCCAGTGCCGTTCTCCCCCATGACCAGCACCCACGCGTCCGTGGGCGCGACCCTCTCTATCTGGGCCAGGAGCTCGGCCATAGGTTTGCTGTTGCCCGTGAGCCTGACCCTCTTTTTCGCCTTGAGCCGGAGGATCAGGTTCTCTTCCGCGAGGTCCTTGAGGTTGAGCGCGTTGTTTATGATCACCAGGATCTTCTCCAGGGAGAGCGGCTTCTCTATGAAGTCGAACGCGCCGAGCTTGGTCGCGGTGACCGCGGTCTCTATGTTGCCGTGGCCCGAGATCATCACCACGGGAAGGGAAGGGTGGTCCTCCTTGATTTTCTTGAGCACCTGGATTCCGTCCATGTCGGGCATCCAGATGTCTAAAAGCACGATGTCCGGGCTCTCCTCCTCCACCACACTGAGCGCGTTGGGGCCGTCTTCAGCCATCACCACCCGGTACCCCTCGTCCGAGAGCACGCCCTTGAGGGACTTGCGTATCTGGGCCTCGTCGTCCACTACCAGTACGGTTCTTTCCATTGGCGAATCAGTGCCTCGCTAGGGTGTTGGGGAGCTCCAGGACCACCTTGGTCCCCCTGGGATGGTTGTCCCTTATGCGGACAAAGCCGTCGTGGTCCGCGATGATGGAGCTCACAATGGCCATGCCCAGGCCCGTGCCGTGCTCCTTGGTGGAGAAGTAGGGCTCGAAGATCCTCGACTTGGCCTCCGGGCTCAGCCCCAGTCCGTCGTCGGTCACCTCCGCGCGGACGATGTCGAAGTACTTGTCGTAGCTTATGGAAATGACCACCGTGCCGTTGCCGCCCTGGAGCGCGTCTATCGCGTTGTCCATGAGGTTGATGAAGACCCTCTTTATCTGGTCCTTGTCGAGGTAGAGCTTGGGTATCTCCCCTAAGACCTCCATCTCGAAGTTTATGTCTGGCTGGGAGTCCCTGTAGAGCTTCACCGCCTCCTGGGCTATCTCCACGATGTCCCCGGGCAGGGGGTTGGTGGCCGGGAGCCTCGCGAAGTTGGAGAACTCGTTCACCAGGAGCTTGAGGTCCTCCACCTGCTTGATGATGGTGGAGGTGCACTCGTCAAAGACCTGGCCGTCCTCGTCGAACCGCTCCATGTAGCGCCTCCTGAGCCTCTGCGCGGAGAGCTGGATCGGGGTGAGGGGGTTCTTGACCTCGTGGGCTATCCTGCGGGCCACCTCCCTCCACGCGGCCATCCTCTGGGCCTTCTCGAACTGGGTGAGGTCCTCGAAGACCACCACCACGCCCAGCCTCTCTCCCCCCACGTCGGTGAGCACGTTCGCGGAGACCATCAGGGTGAGCAGGCTGTCTGCGAGGGGCAGCCGGATCTGGCGCCTCAGCGTCTCGGGACGGCCCCGCTTGTAGGCCTTGAGAAACCCCTCAATGACCTCCAGGTGCTCCGGCCCCAGAAGCTCGTGGTAGGGTTTGCCCAGAACATCCTCGGCCCTCATCTGGAGCAGGGTCTCCGCGTACTTGTTGATCGTGGTGACGATCCCCCGGGCGTCTACAGCCACCACCCCCGCGGCCACGTTGCTCAGCACGGTCTCCATGTAGCGCCTGCGCTTCTCTATCTCCTCGTTGGAGGCCTGGAGCTCGATGTTGGTGTCCGTGAGGCGCTTCTCAGAGGTCCTGATGTCCTGGGCCATCCGGTTGAAGGACTCCACCAGGGAGCCTATCTCGTCCTCGGTCTCCACATCGAGATGGATATCCAGGTCCCCCTCTGCGATCCTCTCGGTGGCCTCGACCAGCTCCTGGATGGGCACGGTTATGCCCTTGGCCAGGTTGAAGCTCACCCAGGTGGCTGAGAAGAGGATGAGAAGGGTCACCATGGAGAAGATGATGAAGTGGCTCGCCTTCATGGGGTTCTTGAGGAGCACGAGCTGCTGGTAGTCCTCGTAGCCCTTGGATATCTGGGCCATGTCCTCCACCAGCCCCTTGGAGACCATGATGCCCGTGACCACCACCCCCATGGGGCGGCCGCCGCCCTTCATGGGCTGTATCCCCACCGCGGCTATCACCAGGTCGCCCAGGGGAGAGGGCTTAATGGCCGTGGCCGTGCTGGTCTCCTTGAGGGCCTGCTGGAGGAGCGCGGTGTCGGTGCCCGGGAGCCGGATCGCGCCCTTTTTGGAGGTCTTGGCCAGACGCCTGAGCCTCGTGTCGTAGACCTCTATCTTGTCGAGGCCGAGCACCAGGCTCTTTCTCTTTATGTAGTTCCTGAGGGAGCTCGTCTTGTGGAGCCGGATGTATTCGTGGAGCCCTATGTCCTTGGCCATCTGGCGGCCGAAGAAGTCCGCGCGGCGGGTGGTCTTGGCATAGAACCCCTGGCCCACCTCCAGGGCCTTTTTCAGGGACTTCTCGAGCTGGATGGAGAACCAGTAGTCCATGGACGTGGATATGAACTGGGTGGCCACCATAAAAAGGACGATGGTGGGCACCAGCGTCAGGATGACGAACGCGGTGACGAGCCTGATTTTCAGCTTTCGCTTGGGCTTGGTCCTGCGCTCTAAAAAGAGCTTCACCACGTTTCTCAAAACCAGGTACAAGAGGAGGATAAGGAGGATGACGTTTACGTTGATGAGCGCGAATATAAGAATATTCCCGCCCACGGGCAGGTCGGTTCCGAACCTGAGAAAGCGGGTCTCCAGGTAGGTGAAGCACGCGATGAAGAGGAAGCACAGGAGGATCATGAGCCTCTCCCGTCTCCTCTTTTTTGCCTCTTTTTCCCGATCCGGATAGTAGATTCGCATCGCGTTTTCCCGGCCTTGGCCCGGGCCGCCTTGTTGGGGTCCCGAAACTTCAGGCAGAGCCTAATACTTGAAGTCCACGGTGTACCAGTCGGTCTCGAAGTCCCAGAGCGATACGAAGAAGAAGACGTAGTGCAGGTACAAGGGGAGCCTGACCTTCTCCAGCTCCGCCTTTATCCCGAGCTGATAGTCTTCCCCCTTTTCAAGCTTTTCGAGAGGCACCAGGGGGAACTCCTCCAGCCGGGCCATGAGGCCCTTGGCCTTGGCAAAATCCTTCACCGTTGTCACCGTGGGCTTGCCGCCGTTTATCCCCTCGGAGGTTATGGTGAACTCACCCTTGAGACTGTCGAATTTCACGGTCCTGGTGAAATCGAACTCCGCGATCTCCTTGTCGGGCCACCAGTTCCGCACCCTGTTGAGCGTAAACAGGTAGGTGAACGTGGTGGGGATCCCCTTTAGTATCGCTTCCTCCATCTCCTGGGTGAAGCATCCCTCGATCTCGAAAAAGAC